>NZ_JBEZGQ010000262.1:0-9394 GCF_040650095.1 Actinoplanes sp. NPDC048791
GGAGCAGGCCGCCGAGCCGGCCGCCGCGGCAGCCGAGCCGGCCTCCGCAGCTGAGGCTGCGGCCCCCGAGGCTGCTGCCCCCACGGCCACCACCGCTCCCGCGACCGCGGCCCCTGCCCCCGCGGCGACGAGCCGGACCACCGACATCGTCGCCGGTCAGGGCGGCGTGATGACCGACGAGGCCGGTGTCATCACGGGCGACGTGACCCTCCAGACGGAACTCTCCGGCGACCAGGTCACCATCCGCGCGCAGTACAAGGACGCCGACGAGTGGTATGCCGTGACCGGCGCGAAGACCACCCTCAAGGACCCGGCCGACCTCGACGCCGTGCACGCGATCGCGGTCGGGCTGCTGAACCGGCCCGAGGGCTGATCAACTGCACGGAACCTTTACAGATAGACGAGCCCGAATGTAGCGTCGGGTCGTGGCCAGACCTGTCGTGACCCGCATGTTCCTCGTCGCCGCTTTAACGCTGCCGGCAGCCGCACTGTCCGCCCCAGCGGCGGCTGCCCCCGCAACCACCGCCGGCGTCACAGCTCCCCCGGCGCTGGGCAGCGTCATCCCCGTACCCGTCGAAGTCCGCCCGCTCGCCGGTCGTGATTTCTCGCTCGGGCCGCTCACCGTGATCCGCACCCAGCCCGGCTCGGCCGCGGCCCGGGCCGTCGGTGATCAGTTCGCCCGCGCGCTGCGACCGGCGACCGGCTATCCGCTGCCCGTCCTGCCCGCCGCCCCGCGCGTGCTGCCGACCATCTCGCTGCTGCTCGGCGCCGATGACGTGCAGCTCGGGGACGAGGGCTACCGGCTCAGCGTCGACCGCCGGAGCATCACCATCCGGGCCAACAAGGCGGCCGGGCTCTTCGCCGGGACGCAGACGCTGCGCCAGTTGCTGCCGCGGGAGATCGAGTCCCGGACTGTCGTGCGCCGGGCGTGGAGCGTGGCCGGCGGCAGCATCGTGGACCATCCGCGGTTCGCGTACCGGGGGGCGATGCTTGATGTGGCGCGGCACTTCCACACCCCGGACGAGATCAAGGCGTACGTCGACGAGATCAGCCGCTTCAAGATCAATTACCTGCACCTGCACCTGAGCGACGACCAGGGCTGGCGGATCCAGATCGACAGCTGGCCACGGCTGACCACGGTCGGCGGCGGGCCCGGCACCGGCGTCGACGGCACCGGACCCGGCTACCTGACCAAGGCCGACTACCGGGACCTGGTCCGGTACGCGGCCACCCGGCACGTGACGATCGTGCCCGAGATCGACATGCCCGGGCACGTCAACGCCGCCCAGGTGGCCTATCCCGAGCTGACCTGCGACGGCGTGGCCCCGCCACCGCGTACGGACACCGCGGTCGGCTACAGCTCGCTGTGCATCGGCTCGGAGACGACGTACCGGTTCGTGGAGGACGTCATCCGGGAGCTCGCCGCGCTGACGCCGGGGCCGTACCTGCACATCGGCGGCGACGAGGCCCACGCCACCACCGACGCCGACTACCTGACCTTCCAGCAGCGCGTGCTTCCGCTCGTCGCCAAGTACGGCAAGACCGCGTACGGCTGGAACGAGATCACCAAGTCGCCGGCCTCCGCGAACGCCGTGGCCCAGTTCTGGGACACCGCGACCACCAACCCGACCGTGGTGGCCGCCGCGGCCCGGGGCACCAAGGTGGTCATGTCCCCGGCCAACAAGGCCTACATCGATCAGAAGTACGACGCGAACACGCCGCTCGGCCTGTCCTGGGCCGGCTACATCGAGGTCCGCACCGCGTACGACTGGGACCCGGCGACCCGCCTCACCGGCCTGCCCGCCTCCGCGGTCCTCGGCGTGGAAGCGCCGCTCTGGTCGGAGACGCTGCGCGACCTGGACGACATCGAGTTCATGGCGTTCCCCCGCCTGCCGGCGATCGCCGAGCTGGGCTGGTCACCGCCGAGCACCCACGACTGGGCGTCGTTCCGCGAGCGGCTCGCCGCGTACGGCCCCCGATGGACCGCACGCGGCGTCGACTTCTATCCCTCGCCGCAGATCGACTGGAGCTAGGGGGTCGGCAGGTCCGTCGGGGTCTGGATCAGCTCCCCGCCCGCGGAGGGCGCGGTGGTCGAATCCGGGCGGACGATCTCGGCCCGTACCTCATGCATCTTGAGCTGGCCGCTGAGGATCTCCTCGGCGTAGTGGCAGGCCACCCGCTGGCCGGAGTCGTCGAACACCCGCAGCTCCGGGCGTTCGCTGGCGCAGCGGGTCGGCTGCGCCCACGGGCAGCGGGTGTGGAACCGGCAGCCGTTCGGCGGGTTGGCCGGCGACGGCAGGTCGCCGGCCAGCAGGATCCGCTCCCGCCGGTCCTCCACCTGCGGGTCCGGGACCGGCACGGCCGACATCAGAGCCCTGGTGTACGGGTGCAGCGGCCGGTCGTACAGCTGGTCGCCGTCCGCCTCCTCGACCAGTGAGCCCAGGTACATCACGCCGATGGTGTCGGAGATGTGCCGGACCACGGCCAGGTCGTGCGCGATCACCAGGTAGGTCAGCCCCAGCGAGTCCTGCAGGTCACCGAGCAGGTTGACCACCTGCGCCTGGATCGACACGTCCAGCGCGGACACCGGCTCGTCGGCCACGATCAGCTCGGGGCCGAGCACCAGGGCCCGGGCGATGCCGATCCGCTGCCGCTGCCCGCCGGAGAACTCGTGCGGATACTTGTTCAGCGCCGAGGCCGGCAGACCGACCGAGTCCAGGGTGGACTTCAGCCGCTTCTGCACGTCGGCCTTGTCCTTGTGCAGGCCGTGTGCCTTGAGCCCCTCGACGAGCAGGGACTCCACCGACTGCCGCGGGTCCAGACTGGACAGCGGGTCCTGGAACACCATCTGGATGCGGCGCCGGAACAGCCGCATCTGCTCGCCCTTGAGCGAGCGCACGTCGGTGCCGTCGAAGGTGATCCCGCCGCTGGTCGGCTCGACCAGCCGGAGCAGGCCGCGGCCCAGCGTCGACTTGCCGCAGCCGGACTCGCCGACCAGGCCGTAGGTCTCGCCCCGCTTGACCTTCAGGGAGACACCGTCAACGGCATAGACATAACCCACCGTACGGTCGAACAGCAGTCCGCTCTTGATCGGGAAGTGGACCTTGAGGTCGTCGATCTCCACGAGTGCGTCGCTCACACCGGCACCTCCTGCGGTACGGGGTTCGTGCACCGCAGCGCGCCGCCGCGGAAGGTGGGCTCGAGGGGCACCGTGTCGCCGATGCAGGCGTCGATCACCCGGTCACAGCGCGGCGCGAAGGCACAGCCCTCCGACCACGGGATGTTGTCGCTGACCGAGCCACGGATCTGGTGCAGCCGCCCGCCCCGGTCGAGATCCAGCCGCGGCACCGACTGCAACAACCCGTGCGTGTACGGGTGCCGCGGCTCCGCGAACAGGTCGTGCCGCTCGGCCCGCTCGACAACCTTGCCGGCGTACAGGACGTTGACCGTGTCGCAGAGACCGGCCACCACCCCCAGGTCGTGGGTGATCATCACCAGCGCCGTACCGGACTCCTCCACCAGCTGCTTGAGCAGCGTGAGGATCTGGGCCTGGATGGTCACATCCAGGGCCGTCGTCGGCTCGTCGGCGATCAGCAGGCGCGGCTTGCAGGCCAGCGCGATGGCGATCAGCGCCCGCTGCCGCATACCGCCGGAGAGCTGGTGCGGGAACTCCTTGAGCCGCCGCATCGGGTCCGGGATGCCGACCGCGTCGAGCAGTCCCCGGGCCTCGCGCAGCGCCGCCTGCCGGCTGCGGCCCTGGTGGCGTTCCAGCACCTCGGCCACCTGCAGGCCGAGCGGGAGCACCGGGTTCAGCGAGGACAGCGGGTCCTGGAAGATCATGCCGATGTCCCGGCCGCGGCGGTCCCGCAGCTCCTGCGGGCGCAGCTTGAGCAGGTCGGTGTCCTCGAAGCGGACCTCACCGGTGACCTTGTTGCCGCGGCGCGGCAGCAGACCCATGATCGCCAGGCTGGTCACCGACTTGCCGCAGCCGGACTCGCCGACCAGCCCGACCGTCTGGCCGGGTTCCACGGTGAAGCTGACGCCGTCCACCGCGGTGAAGGGCTTGGCGCCCTTGCGCTGGAAGACGACCGACAGATCACGAACGTCGAGCAATGGCATGACTGATCACCGCCGGTTCTTCGGGTCGAGCGCCTCGCGCATGCTCTCGCCGAGCAAGGTGAAGCCGAGGGCCACAAAAATGATCGCCAGGGCGGGGAGATAGGCCAGCTCGGGGCGGACCTCGAAATACCGTACGCCGTCCACGCCGAGCATCAGGCCCCACTCGGCCCGGTTGATGTCCGGGTCGCCGAGGCCCAGGAACGACAGCGCGGCCGCGTCCAGGATCGCCACCGCGAAGGTCAGCGTGGCCTGCACGATGACCGCGGTGAGCGAGTTCGGCAGCATGTGCCGCAGCACGATGTCGCGCCGCCGCACGCCCAGCGCGCGGGCGGCGAGCACGTGGTCGCTTTCCCGTTGCGCCAGCATCGATCCGCGCAGCAGCCGGGCGAAGATCGGCACATTGACCACCGCCACGGCGATGATCACCGTCCATTGGGTGGACCGGCTGGCCAGGGCCACCAGCGTGATCGCCAGCAGCAGGCTGGGCAGGGCCAGCATGACGTCGGTGAGCCGCATGATCAGCACGTCGAGCCAGCCGCCGACGGCGCCGGCGATCGCGCCGAGCACGACGCCGAACAGCAGGCCGATGAACGTGGCCAGGACGCCGACGAACAGCGTCTGCCGGGCGCCGTAGATCATCCGGGACGCGAAGTCGCGGCCCAGCGGGTCACTGCCCAGCGGATGCCCGGCGGTGGCGCCCGGGATGGTGTCGACGGTCAGGTCCTTGGTCAGCTCCGGGAACCGCTGCACGGGGTCGTGCGGGGCCACCAGCGGCGCGAAGATCGCGATGATCAGGAACAGCAGGATGATGATCGCGCCCACCATGGCGGTGGGGTTGCGCAGCAGCCGGCGACCGGCGTCACGGATCAGGCTGACCCCACCGGCCTCGGATGTCCTCGCGGTCAGCTCTTCGATCCGGCGGCGCTTGTGGTCGGCGAGCGTCGCCAATCCTCCGGTTCCGCTCACTGCACACGCACCCTCGGGTCGATGACGGCGTACGAGAGGTCGACCAGCAGGTTGACCACGATGAAGACGGCTGCGGCGAGCAGGATCAACGCCTGCAGCACGGGGTAGTCACGGCCGCCACTGATCGAGTCGGTGATCAGGGTGCCCAGCCCGCCCCAGTTGTAGACCTTCTCGGTCAGCACCGCGCCGGCCAGCAGAGCACCGGTCTGCAGGCCGATGGTGGTGACCACCGGCAGCAGCGCGTTGCGCAGCACGTGCCGCTTGCGGATGGTGGTGTTGCGCAGGCCCTTGGCGTCCGCCGTACGGATGTAGTCCTCGTCCAGGACGTCCAGCACGCTGGCCCGGGTGATCCGGATGATGATCGCCAGCGGGATCGTGGCCAGGGTGAGGGCCGGCAGCACCAGGTGCCAGAGGGCGTCGGCGGAGGCGTCGAACTCCCGGGTGAGCAGCCCGTCCAGGACGAAGAAGCCGGTCACGTCCGTGTTGTCCGAGCCGGTGGTGATCCGGCCGGACGGCGGGAAGACGTGGATGTTCTGGGTCAGCAGGTCCTTGAGCAGGTAACCCAGGAAGAAGATCGGGATCGAGATGCCGATCAGGGTGACGATGATCGTGGCGTTGTCCAGCAACCGCCCGCGGTACCGGGCCGCGATGTAGCCCAGCGGGATGCCCAGCCCGATCGCGATGATGATCGCCGCGACGGCCAGCTCGATGGTCGCCGGGAAGGACCGGCTGATCACGTCCATCACCGGCTCGCCGGTGCGGATGGAGTTCCCGAAGTTGCCGGTCACCACGTTTTTGACGAAGCGCCCGTACTGCGTCCAGATCGGCTGGTCATAGCCGAGGGCCCGGGTCAGCAACTCGCGGGTCTGCGGGGTCGCGCGCTCGCCCAGCAACGCGTCGACGGGCCCGCCGGGAAGGCTGCGCAGCCAGAAGAAAACCAGGGTGGTCAGGGCAATGAGGGTGACGACCAGCTGGATCAGGCGGCGCAAGATGACTCTCACCATAAGGAATGACGCATCCTGTCAGAATCGCGCCGGACGGCCCGGCCCGGGAGATCATCCCGGTCCGGGCCGCGGCGGTGCCTGGTGCTACGGACTACTTGGTCAGCGAGACGGTGTTGAATTCCTCGTTGGTGAGAGGACTCGGCACCAGACCCTGGACGTTCTTCGTCGTGACCAGCGCCGGCGGGGCGTGCCAGAGCGGGACGGCCGGCAGCCACTTGGTGGCGAGGTCGCGGTTGACCTGCTCCCACGCGGTCTTCTTGGCCGCCATGTCGACGGTCGCGTCGGCCTTGCCGATGGCGTCGAACATCTCGGTCATGCCCTTGTCGCCGAACTCGACCTTCTCGCGGCCGAAGAACGTGCCGACGAAGTTGCCCGGGTCGTTGTAGTCGCCGGTCCAGCCGAGGATGTGCAGGTCCTGCTTGCCGAACTGCTGCACGTCGTCCTTGAAGCCGCCGTTCCACGGCCGCGGGACACCGTTGACCTTGATGCCGGCGGCCTGCAGGTCGTTCGCCAGGACGGTGAAGATCTCCTGCGGGTTCGGCATGTACGGCCGGGAGACCTCGGTCGGGTAGTAGAAGTTGAGCGTCAGACCGGTCGCGCCGGCCTCGCTCAGCAGCTGCTTGGCCTTCTCGAGGTTGTAGTCGTACTTCTGCACGTCCGCGGCGTAACCGAGGACCGTGTTCGGCATGAACTCGTCGGCCACCGTCGCGCCGCCCGGGCCCTTGGTCTGCACCAGCTGAGCGCGGTTGAGCGCGTACGCGATCGCCTGCCGGACCCGCAGGTCCTTGAGCTTCGGGTTCTTCTGGTTGATGCCCAGGTAGAGGATGTTGAAGGCGGGCCGGTCGAGCACCTTGTAGCCCTCGCCCGCGAGCGCCTTGCGGTCGGCCGGGGCCGGGAAGTCGATCGCCTGCACCGTGCCGGCGCGCAGCTCCTGCTTCCGGGTGTTCTCATCCTTGATGATCTTGATGATCATCTTGTCGACCTTGGCCTTGTCGCCCCAGTAGTCGGGGTTCTTGTTCAGCGTGATCTCGCCGGTCGCCTTGTTCCAGCCGCCGTACGTGAACGCGCCGGTGCCGGTCGGGTGCTCGTTCGCGAACGCGCTGTACGCGAAGGAGTCGCCGTTCTGGGTCACCTTGTCGGCGTCGTACTGCTTCAGCGCGGTCGGGCTCGCGATCGAGAACGCGGTCAGCGCGAACGCGCCCGGGAAGGCGCCCTTGTACTTCTTCATCGTCACGACCGCCGTGTTGGCGTCCTGCGGCTTGCAGTTGTCGTAGACGGCGTCCGGGCTGCCGGCGAAGCCGCCGAACACGTCGGCGTAGTAGATCATCTGGGACTGGGCGGCCTCGCCCTTCATGTTGTACCAGCGGTCGAAGTTCGCGCAGACCGCAGTGGCGTCGAGCGCACTGCCGTCGTGGAACTTGACGCCCTGGCGCAGCTTGAACGTCCAGATCTTGCCGGTCGGGTCGTTGCTCCAGCTCTCGGCCAGACCGCCCTGCAGCTCAGCGGTGCCGGGCTTATGTTCGATCAGGGTGTCGTACATCTGCCGGATCGGCCGGAACGACTCCCCATCATCGTTGAAGATCGGGTCGAAGTTCTTCGGGTCTCCGGCGCCCGCGAAGATGAAGGTACCGCCGGTAGCGGCCTTGCCTTCGTCGCCACCGCTGTCGCGGTCACTGTCGGCGCAGCCGCCAGCACCGATCGCCAGAGCCGCAATGACACCGGCGGTGATGACCGTCCGGAGCCTCTTCGCCTGCATCCTCGATGCACGCATCGTGTTCACCTCGTCCTGTGGGTACGGACAAACGCGGTGACCATTGGTCACCGTTGGCGCGACCCTAACCGCTGATGGCGAACACATCGTGGGTTGGTATCGGATCGTGTCTTTTCCCAGTCTGCGGAACAAGATCGCAATGCACGGTCAGACGGCGCGACGTCCCTCGAACGCACGACCCAGGGTGATCTCGTCGGCGTACTCGAGGTCGCCGCCGACCGGCAGACCGCTGGCCAGCCGGGTGACCGCGATGCCCATCGGCTTCACCATGATCGCCAGGTAGGTGGCCGTGGCCTCACCCTCGGTGTTCGGGTCGGTGGCCAGGATCAGCTCCTTGACCTCGCCGGTGCCGAGCCGGATCAGCAGCTCCCGGATCCGCAGGTTGTCGGGCCCGATGCCCTCCAGCGGATTGATGGCGCCACCCAGGACGTGATAGCGACCGCGGAACTCACCGGTCCGCTCGATCGCGACGACGTCCTTGGGCTCCTCCACGACGCAGATGACCTCGTTGCTGCGACGGGTGTCGCGGCAGACCCGGCACTGCTCCGACTCGGCGACGTTGAAGCAGGTCGTGCAGAAGCGGACCAGCTCCTTCACCTTGCGCAGGGAGCTGGCCAGCCGGTTCACGTCGGCGGGATCGGCGGACAGGACGTGGAAGGCGATCCGCTGGGCGCTCTTCGGGCCCACACCCGGCAGGCGGCCCAGCTCGTCGATCAGGTCCTGGATGGCGCCCTCGTACACAGGCTCAGAATCCCGGAAGGGACAGGCCGCCGAGGCCGCCGGTGGCCGGACCCATCTTCTGCTCGGTCAGCTCCCGCACCGCCTCGGACCCGTTGTGGATGGCGGCGAGCACCAGATCCTCCAGCGTCTCGACGTCCTCCGGGTCGACCGCCTTCGGGTCGATCTTGATGGACTTGAACTCGCCCAGCCCGGTGACGACCACGGTGACCAGGCCACCGCCCGCCGTACCGGTGACCTCGGCCTCGGCCAGCTCGGCCTGCGCCTGCGCGACCTGCTGCTGCATCTTCTGCGCCTGCTTCATGATCTGCTGCATGTTCGGCTGTCCACCGGGGCGCATCGCATAGCTCCTTAAAACGGGGGTAGTCCCGACCATTGTCCAGTGCCCCGCACGCGCGGCACGGAACCGGGTCAGGACTCGCTGATCTTCTCCGCCCCGAGAGCGTCCCGGAGCAGCTGTACGGCCTGCTGCTCACTGCTCTGCCGGGCGGTCTTCTCGTCGATCACGTCATCGAGCGGCTCGTCGCCGGGGTCGAAGCCCTCGAACGCCGGGCCGCCTTTCGCCGGGCCACTGCCGTTGGACCGGGCGGTGTCGGGGCGGGGTGGGCCGTCGTACTCCGGGTCGTAGGGGGCTTCCTCGGTCGGTGAGCCGTCGGACCAGGCGCCGGTCTTGGCCGGTGGGGCCGCGTTGGTGCCGCGACCGGCGCCGGCTGCGGCAGCTCGGGCTGCGGCCAGACCGCTGGACGGGGGTCGTCCGCTGGTCACCGGCGCTGCGGCGGCTGCGGGTGCACTGTTG
>NZ_JBEZGQ010000263.1:0-9386 GCF_040650095.1 Actinoplanes sp. NPDC048791
GGCGAGCTCCACGACGGTGGGTTCCACCGTGGCCCGGCCGGTGTCCGGCTCCAGCCGTGCCGCCAGCCCGAGACTGACCGCCTTCGTGCCGCGGTTCTGCAGCCAGAGGGCGTACCGGCCGACCGCTGCCGTGCCCACCTCCGCGCCCAGTGTCGCGGTGAGGTCGTCGCGGCCGGTCAACCGCACGAGCCCGGTGGCCGAACCCACCCGGGCGTCGTCGGCGGCGTCGGTCGCCCGCACGGTGAACGGCAGCAGGGCGGCGTCGGTCGCGGTGCCGGCCGGTGGGTCGAAGACCACCTCGACGGTGGTGTGCCCGCCCGCGGCCAGGTCGGCGGTCGCCGGTTCGACGAGTGCCCAGTCGCCGACCCGGCCCCGCGCGACCGACAACCGCAGGCTGACCGCCGTACCGGAAGGGTTGTGCAGCTCGGCCGGCACCGTCGTGCGCGTGCCGGGCACCAGGTCGGCCGGCACGTGCGGGAGCACGATCTCGACGTGCATCTTCTCAGCTCACCGGAAAGTCGTACGGGTCGGCGTCCAGCGGCTCCCGGGCGTCGGTGGGGCCGAGCCGGCCCGGCGGGCCGAGCGGATCCTGGGGGCCGAGCGGATCCTGGGGGCGGAGCGGATCCTGGGGGCCGAGCGGGCTGCCGGGCGGGTCGGCCGCGGGGTCCGGGCCGCTCTGCAGCTCCAGCTTGTCGGCGATGCCGTCGTTGTCGCTGTCGGCCCGGGTGGGATCGAGCCCGCTGATCTGCTCCAGCCGGTTGTCGAGGCCGTCGCGGTCGTCGTCGCGCCAGTCGGCCGCGAAACTGCCGTCGAGGTGGCCGTCGCGGTCGGTGTCCGGCGAGTTCGGGTCCAGCCCGCTGGGGATCTCGAACGCGTCGGAGAGCCCGTCGGCGTCGCTGTCCGCGAGCAGCGGGTTGGTGCGGATCACCACGGCCTCGTAGCCGTCGGGCAGGTTGTCGCGGTCGGTGTCCCGGTTCGCCGGGTCGAAGCCGGCCTGCTGCTCGTAGGCGTCGCTCAGGCCGTCCGCGTCGGTGTCCGGGCCGCCGAGCAGGGGTGGCGGCTCGACCGGGGGCAGGGTGACCGGGGGCGGGACGGTGGCCTCGCCGTCGGAGATGCCGGGGATGACGGCGGCGTACTGGAAGCGGTCGCCGGAGGTGAACTGGCCGACGCCGTCGCGCGAGTTGCGGGCCTCCACGGTGGCGCCGTCACCGAGGCTGATCGCGACGTGCGCGCCCGGGGTACGGCCGTCGCCCAGGCGTGGCTCGCGGTCGAAGGAGAACAGCAGGGCGCCGGGGATGTCCTTGGCCTCCTCGACCGGCACCAGCACCCCGAGCTTCTTCAGGTGCAGGTACTGCTGGGTGGCGCCGTCGGGCAGGGTCACCCCGGCCTGGCTCGCGGCCCACTGGGTGAGCTCGGAACAGTCGAAGACCTCCGGGTCGGCGTCGTCGAGGTCGGCCTCCGAGCCGAACACGTACCGGTCACCGATCTGGTTGCGGGCGACCTCGAGGAAACGGTCAAGGGCTGCGTTGTCGCCGGTGGCACCCTGCGCGAAGGCCGCGCCGCCGCCGCCACCTGCGCCGCCACCGGGCGCGAGCGGGTGCCCGTACCCCGGGGTGCCGGTCCAGACGCCCAGGCCGGACGGCTGGCCGGCCGCGACCGCAGCCCCCTGGGCCTCGTCCTGGTACTGCAGGTAGCGCGCGGAGGAACCGCCGTGGGTGACCGTCCACGGCGAGACGTCGGCCCCGCCGCCGGACACCTCGAAGGCGGCCCGGGCGTTGTGGACCGGGTCGTAGAGGTCGTAGCGGCGGGCCAGGTCCGGATGCGCCGCCGCGTTGATCTGCCACAGCCCCCGGGAGTCCTCGCCGGTCGAGTTGTGCGCGCCGGTGTTGCCCCGCGACTCGGCCAGGGCGATCGCGGTCATGGTGGCGGCCGCGTCGGGGGAGAACCCGGCGCTCAGCGCGAAGCCGTAGATCTGCTCGGCCGAGTACGTCCGCATGGGCCCCTCCTTCGCCGGGAAGAGGTCGCCGGCCGCGATCCCGCCACGATAGGGACGGCCGGGGTGCCGATGGCGGGCGGAACAGGCACGGCCCGGGGTGCCGATCGGTGCCCGATCGGGCACCGCGCCTCCGGCCAGGTTCACCCCTTCGTCCGGTATTGACGCACCGCTTTGCCGAGGGCCGGGGGCGGTGCCACGGGCCATTGTGGAGATCGACCGCGCGCCGCGACAGGGAGGCTCCACCGTGACCGGACCGTCCGACTGGGTTCCAGCCGGCATCGACGTCGATCGGCCCAGCGCCGCGCGGGTCTACGACTACTTCCTCGGCGGGGCGCACAACTTCGCGGTCGACCGGGCGCTGGCCCAGCAGATCGCCGCGATGACGCCGAACATCGGCGAGACCATGCGGTCCAACCGGGTCTTCCTGCGCCGGGCGGTGCGCTACCTGGTCGAGCAGGGCGTACGCCAGTTCCTCGACATCGGCTCGGGTATCCCGACCGCCGGCAACGTGCACGAGATCGCCCTGGCCGCCGCCCCGGACGCGGCCGTGGTCTACGTCGACATCGACCCGGTGGCGGTCGAGCACAGCCGGGCGATCCTGAAGGGGGTGGACCGGGCCGGCGTGATCTGCGCGGACGTCCGCGACGTCGACCGGGTGCTCGGCGAGGCCGGCCGGCTCGGGCTGCTCGACTTCAGTCAGCCGGTCGCCGTGCTGCTGGCCGGGGTGCTGCACTTCGTGCCGGACAGCGACGAGCCGGCCGCGACCGTGGCGGCGCTGCGGGACGCCGTGGCCCCCGGCAGCTACCTGCTCGTGTCGCACGCCACGGCCGACGGGCAGCCCAGCGAGGTGGTGGAGGCGCAACGGCTCTCCGGCCGTACCGCGACCGAGATCGTGCTGCGCACGCGGGCGCAGATCGGCGCCTACTTCGACGGGTTCTCCCTGGTCGATCCCGGTCTGGTGTTCATACCGCAGTGGCGGCCGGACCCCGGTGATCCGGCCGACGAGCACCCCGAGCAGGTCGGTGCCTACGCCGGCGTCGGCAGAAAAGACTGACCGGGATGGGCTCGCAGGGCGGGCTGACGGACTTCACGGCGTGCTGGCGCCGGCTGGTGGCCCACGAGGGCTTCGTGCCGATGGACCTCGGCGGACTCGACGCCCTGCTGGGAAGCCTGACCGACCGGCTCGCCGAGGCGGCGCGGGCCGGGTCGTTCGACCCCGGGGCGGTCGGGGCGGTCGGCTCCGCGCTGGTCGAGGCGCATCTGACCGAGCCGGCCGTGCTCGCCGCCACTGTCTCCCTGATCGGCACCCACCTGGCCGGGGCCACCGGAGCCGGACCGGACCGGATCGTGGAGATCCAGGCCGCCGTGGCCGCCGGCTACGCGACGGCGATCCGCGACGCCACCATGGCCGAGCAGGAGCTGCTCGGCCGGTCGGTGCTCAGCGCACACGCCTCCGCCGAGCGCGCGCTGCGCTCCAGCGAGGCACGGCTGCGGGCGGTCTTCCACGGCGCGGCGATCGGCATCGGCGTCAGCACCATGGACGGCCGCATCGTCCAGGTCAACCAGGCGTTCGCCGACCTGCTCGGCTACACCACCGAGGAGCTGTGCAGCCTGCTGGTGCCGCAGCTCAACCACCCCGAAGACCCGCCCGAGATGTGGAAGATGTACGAGGCGCTGATCGGCGGCGAGCATGATCACGTACGGATGGAGAAGGCCTACTACCGCAAGGACCGCGCCGTCGTCTGGACCGATCTGACGGTGTCCCTGATCCGCGACGAGGCCGGCCACCCGGAGTTCACCATCGCCATGGTCCAGGACATCACCGACCGCCGCCGGCTCAAGCACCGGCTGGAGCATCAGGCCACCCACGACCCGCTGACCGGCCTGCCGAACCGCACGATGGTCGGCGAGCAGCTTCAGCGCATCTTCGACACCGGCGACCCGGACGCCCGGGTCGGGCTGTGCTACCTGGACCTGGACGGCTTCAAACGGGTCAACGACACCCTGGGCCACCAGGTCGGCGACGAACTGCTGGTGGCGGTGGCCCAGCGGCTGCGCACGTGCGCGGCGGACTTCCGCCAGCTCGCCGGCCGGATGAGCGGCGACGAGTTCGTGCTGCTGATCGAGAACTCCAGCGGCCCGACGGAGCTGACGGAGCTGGCCGAGCGGACCCTGGCCGTGCTGGCCGAGCCGTACCAGCTGGGCCAGCACCGGATGCGGGTGTCGGCCAGCATCGGCGTGGTGGAGAGCAACGTCCACGCGACCAGCCCGGCCGAGCTGATGAAGGCCGCCGACCTCACCCTGTACGTGGCCAAGTCCGAGGGCCGCAGCCGCTTCGTGATGTACGACGCCGACCGCAACGCCCGCCAGGCGGCCCGGTACGCGCTGGCCGCGGCGCTGCCCGACGCCCTCGACCGCGGCGAGTTCACCCTGCTCTACCAGCCGCTGGTGAGCCTGGCCGACCAGCGCCTGATCGGCGTCGAGGCGCTGCTGCGCTGGCAGCATCCCCAGCTCGGCGAGCTGACCCCGGACTCGTTCATCACCCTGGCCGAGGAGACGGGCATCATCGTGCCGCTGGGCCGCTGGGTCCTCGAGCAGGCGTGCGGCCAGGCGGCCGACTGGGCCCGCCGCTTCCCCGGGGTACGGATCTCGGTCAGCGTCAACATCACGGTCTCGCAGGCCCACGAGCCGACGCTGCCGGCGGAGGTGGAGAGCATCCTCACGCGTACCGGCCTGGACCCGTCGCTGCTGGTCCTGGAACTGACCGAGAGCGCGATCATGGACACCAACGGCCCGTTGCAGGCGCTGGCCAGCCTGGCCGAGCGCGGCATCCGCATCGCCATCGACGACTTCGGCACGGGGTACTCGAACTTCGCGTACCTGCGCCGGCTGCCGGTGCACACGCTGAAACTGGCCGGCCCGTTCGTCGACGGCCTCCGTGATCCGGCGGGCGGCGACTCGGTGGACGAACGCATCGTGGAGACGATCATCCGGCTGGCCCACACGATCGGCATCAGCGTGACGGCCGAGGCGGTCGAGACCCGGCTGCAGGCGGACCGGCTGCGGGCGCTGGGCTGCGACACGGGCCAGGGCTGGCTGTTCGCCCGCCCGATGCTCCCGGCCGGCGTGGCCGACCTGCTGCGCGAGGAACCCGTCAGCTGAACGCGGCGCGGTGATCGCTCACCCAGCCGGCGAACGTGCGGCCCGGATGCCCGGTCACCTCTGCGACGGTGGTCGTGACCGTGGTCTCGTCGATGACACCGCCGGCGAAGAACGCCTCGAAGGCCGCGGCGTACTCGGCGGGAAGGGTCGCGTACAGCTCGTCATGGGTCTGCTCCGGGGTCTGGCCGACCGCCCGCAGCGGCCGGCCGAGCACCTGGGCGAGAACGCCGACCCGGTCGGCGGGAGTGAGGGCCTGCGGCCCGGTGAGCCGGTAGCGCTGCAGCTCGTGGCCGGGCTCGGTGAACGCCCGGACGGCGACCTCGGCGACGTCCCGGGGATCGACGGTGGACACCGCAACGTCGGGGAACTGGGTGCTGATGGTGTCGCCCCGATCGAGCTGGTCTTTCCACTGCAGCGTGTTGGTCATGAAGCTGTTGGGCCGCAGGAACGTCCAGGGAATGCCACTGCCGGCAACGGCCCGCTCGGCGGCGAGGTGGTAGCGGGCGACCGCGTTGTCTGTGTCGGTGCCGAGGACTGAGCTGCTCGACAGCAGGACGACGTGTCCGACGCCTGCGGCTCGGGCGTCGGCCAGGAGTTGCTCGGCGTTGTCGTAGCCGGCGAGGAGGAAGAGGCCGTCGGTGCCGGGGAGGGCGGGGGCTACGGACTCGGGGTGGTTGAGGTCGCCGGTGGCGAGGTCGGTGCCGCGGGGGAGGCGGTCGGCGGCCTTGGTGGGGTCACGGACCAGGGCGCGGACCGGTACGCCGGTGTCGTGCAGGGCCTGGACGACCGCGCTGCCGATGGTGCCGGTCGCCCCCGTAACCAGAATCATGCCGTTCCTCTCGGCCAGATGTGCTGTCCCTGGTCGCCGGCTATGAGACCAGGGTGAAATTGGGGATCTTCGGCTCGCGCGCTTCGCGGGAAAGGTGGATGTCCTGCACCACGGCGCCCTCCGGGATGGGCGCCCGCGAGATGCCGATTCCCCGCAGGCAGTTGTCGCACCAGAAGTGTCCGTAGCCGATCGCGCGTTCGAGGTCGCCGGTGAAGACGAGTCGCAGGGCCTTGTGACCGCAGTGGGGACAGGCGACACCGGCGTCGCGCGGGATGGCGTCGTAGACGTCTGTGTACGCCGCCAGCCAGTCGTCGTAGGTGGCCACTACTTCCTCCTCGGTTCCGGCCGGATCGGCTGGTTGTTCCACCATTCTTCCTCGTGGTCGTAGGCGCGGTCCTCCCACCGGTCCAGTTCCGCGTCGTCGGCCGGGAAGGGCTTCCCCTGGGCCAGCTCGTCGTGATGGAACTTCTCGTGGGCCAGAGTCCGGGCCAGATCCTCCTCGCTCCGAAAACCGGCCGGGAACAGCACGATGCTGCCGTCGGGCCGGGTGCGGCCGCACACGCCGCGGATCTTCTTGTCGCCCAGCGAGATGTCCAGGTCCGACACGTCGATGCCGTACTTGGCGGCGATGGTCTCCACCGACTCCAGTTCGAAGAACTGGATCGGCCCGGCGCCCCGCTTCTTGACCCGGCTCAGGGTCGGCTCCTCCAAAACGGCTTGCCGGCGGCTCAGAAGATGCTTGAGAGCGTCGATTGCCTCGGTCACCGTGTCGCTCAGACCGCGCAGGCGGGCCAAGCTGCTGATGAGGCCGCGCAACCAGGTGGCGATTCGTGCGGCCCAGGCGGCGCAGAGCGTGCTCACCTGCTCGATCACCAAGGGTGTTGCGAGCCCGAGGGTGAAGACCTCCTCCGCGGCGTACGAGATCAGCCGCGAGACCACAACAGCGATCGCGTCCCGGACCATCACCCGGACGCCGGCGATCAGCATGCCGGCGCCTTCGGTGATCGCCGCCATGGTCTCGGCGGCGCTCGCCAGGGCGCCCACCGCGTCCCGTTGCTGTCCCGACCAGGTGCGGTAGGCGTCGGCGGCCCGGCCGGTCCAGTCGGCGACGTCCCAGCGCACCGCCCGGTCCAGGTCGGCCGACCGGTCGCGGAGCGAGGTGGCGACGTTGCGCCAGGTCTGGGCCTGTGCGGCGATCTGACCGGGATCTCCCGCCAGCCAGTCGAGGGCCTCGGACAAGGGCTTGACGTGCTCGATGATCCAGGCGACGCCGTACTGCAGCAGCCCGCCGATCGGGTCGGAGATGAAGGCCAGAGCGTCCAGGCCGGCCGAGACCGCGCCGAGCGTGGATTCGATCCAGCTGCCGCTCCTGATGCCGGCCAGGACGGCTTCGATGTCCTCGGCGATCCAGACTCCGGCCCACGGGCTGACGGGGGTGTTCGCCTCTCCTGCCACGAGCGGGTTAGTGCCGGGCATGAGGCCCCCGATCCCTGTCTTGCCATCGGCGCCTGTCACTGTATAGCCGTTCGGCCAGACGTGGGGGATATGTCGATGGATCTTGGTGGTGCGGGCGATCTAGGCTGCCCGCATGCATAACGGGGACCTTCATCGATTCATCTGGCGCCGGCGGGCCATCGCCGGCCTCCTCACCCTTTCCGTCGCCGGCCTCACCGCCGCCTGCAAGACGCCGACCGCCGCCGAGCCGGCCTCGGTCGCCGGCGCCGGCCCGGCCGCCTCCAGTGCGCCCGCCGTCAAGTACTTCGGCCCGGACTCCTTCGGCAAGCTCACCATCACCATGTCCGAGAAGGACGCGCTGGCCACCGGGGAGCTGCAGACCGAGCCTGTCTCCACCGTGCTCGGCAAGAACGTGTACTCCTTCGTCGGCGGCCCGAAGCCCGACCCCAAGCGGATGGCCGCTGACGAGAAGCTCGAGAAGGCCGTCGAGAAGGCCGATGCGGGCACCGACACTTCCGCGGCCGGTTCGGCCAAGGCCGCCAAGGCGTACGCCGATTCCACGCAGCGCATCGTCGAGCGGCTGGAGGCGTACCTCGGTGCCGGGGGTGCCTCCTTCCGGGACGGCAAGCTCAGCTCCATCGCCGCGCCGAAGGATGCTGTCACGGAGGCCGGGATCAAGCGGGGTTCGTCGGTGGCCGAGCTGAAGGCGGCCTATGCCGGCAAGGGGCTCAAGAGCACTTCCAAGACCGCGTACGAGCTGCCGGTCGAAGGCCACGCCGGCTGGACCGTCCTCTTCGAGCTCAAGGGCGACACGGTGCAGTACATGTCGATCGGCAAGGCGGGCTAGTTCGACGGTACGGTGGAGCGACGTTCATCGATCAACGTCGATCAGGGGGAACCCGGATGAAGTCGCTCATCGTCGCCGTGACCGCTGTCCTGCTCAGCACCACTCTGTTCGCCGCTCCCGCCCGGGCCGGCACCTCCGCACCGGCTGCACCGGTCAGTGTGTCGGAGGTGCCCGCCCGGCTCATCCCGGCCCGGCCCAGCCCGGACGAGGTTCGTCGCTCCCTCGCCCGCATCGCTCGGGACAGTGACGGCCGGGTCCGGCTCGGCGTCATCGGCCGCAGCAACGAGGGCCGGGCGCTGCGACTGGCCAGCGTCGGGCACGGCCCCACCCGGCTGCTCTACGTCACCCAGCAGCACGGCGACGAGCCGTTGGGCACGCCTGCCGCCGTACGCCTGTTGTGGTCTCTGGGTGTGCCCCGCACGGCCTGGCACCGCTGGCTGCTCAGCCGGGTCACGATCGACGTCGTGGTGCAGGCCAACCCGGACGGCGCGGTACGCAACCAGCGCTACAACCACGACCCGGCCGCCACCGGTGACTACACCGAGCCGGGCGTCGGGTACGACATCAACCGCTTCCACAACCCGCTCACGCCCATCGGGGACAACCCGGTGCCCGAGTCACGCGCGATCCTGCGGCTGTGGCAGGCCACCCGGCCGCAGGTCGTGATCGACTACCACATGCAGGGCCGCTACCTGCAGCCCGACGGCCGGGAGACCACCGCCTCGATCCTGTGGCCGACCAGCCCGCTGGCCCCGGCTCCGGCGGTCACCGCGGCGCGCCGGCTCGCGGTGGTCAACGACACCGCCATGACCCGGGTGGCCGGGGCCAACGTGACGCGCTATCCCGGTGGCGACTACGAAGGCATCGCGCGCAACGCGTACGGGATCCTGGGTAGTGCGTCGCTGCTCGTCGAGCTGTCCGATCTGCCCGCCGAGCAGGTGGAGTTCCAGATCCGCACCGCGTTCGTGTCGATGCTCGCCACCGTGCAGGCGGCGGCGGACGGATCGCTGCGGCGGGCCGATCCGGCGCGGGCAGACGCGATCCCGGCCCGCGGCCCCTCACTGCCGGGAGTCGTGTCCTCGCTGGCACGCGTCGAC
>NZ_JBEZGQ010000264.1:0-9372 GCF_040650095.1 Actinoplanes sp. NPDC048791
AGCCGCGTTGACCGCGGTGGCGGTCAACGTGGTGGTCAAACGTGGGGAAGATGGTGCCGTCTGGGCATCCCGGGACGGGGTGTTGCGGTCGGTTGCGGGTGTGCGCGTACCGGCGCTTGATCCGACCGGGGCGGGTGACGCATTTGCCGCCGGCCTGCTCACCGCGTGGTGTGCCGGTGCGGAGCCGGCGGCTGCGCTCTCGGCCGGCGCCGCACTCGGCGCGGCGGCCGTGCAGACGGCGGGCGCGCGACCGCTGCCTTAGGGCTCGATGTCGATGGTGCGCTGCTTGATGACCTCGGCCGCCTCCGGCTCGAGGATCCGCTGCTGGTTGACCGCCGGGCTCGCCGCCGGGTTGGCCCGGCTCTTGGGCGGGCGGTCGTTGGCGATCAGCACCGCGGCCCACGGCAGAAAGACCATGCCGATGGCGCAGAGGACCAGCCAGACCGGCAGCAGGGGCGGGCGGACGCTGACCAGGACGGCGCCGATGATCAGGCAGGCGGCCCGGCCACCCATCATGGTCACGTAACGGATCTGGCGGCTGCGGAGCTGTTCGCTCGGGCTGCGAGCGGCGTTGGTGATCAACACCGGCTGCTTCTTCACCTTGAATCTCCGATCGACAACCCATCCTCGCACCGCCACCGGGCAGGTGCCCACAATCGACGCAGTCCTCCGCTCGCATCCGGGGCCGGTAGCGACCCGGAACCGTTCACAAAGCCCGCGGTCCTACCGATCAGGGAGGATGTGCGGTGGCTGCCCTGCGGGCTGAACCGGCGGCGCTGGTCGGGCGTCGCCCTCGTCGTCGTGGTCGCGCTGCTGGGCTGCACGACCTCCTGGTTCGCCGCGCGCAACGCGCGCGACGCCGAGCAGCGCTACGCCGCGCAGCTCATGGACCGCTACACCAGCGACCTCACGCGCGCGATCACCACCCAGATCCAGCGGTACGGCGACACCCTCGCCGACGTCGCCATCGCCCTGGGCTCGCAGACGGACCTGACGGCCGGGGACTTCACCTGGATCACCAACAAGATCAGTAACCGCCACCTGCCCGGCGCCACGTCGCTCGGCTTCGTGGTCTCCACGCCGCCCGGCGGCGTCGCGGCGGCACAGTCCTACTGGCGTGGCCGCGGCGCCACCGACCTGACCCTGCGGCCGGCCGCGACCGAGGGCGAGCACGCGTTCGCGGTGTTCGCCCGCTCCTTCGACGACGTGCCCGCGCGGCCCGGTACCGACCTGTCCGCCTCGCCCGAGGCCGCCAAGGCGCTGAAGGACGCGTACACGGTCGGCGGTTTCGCCGTCAGCCGGGCGTACGTGCTGCTCAAGGACCAGGCACTCCCGGTGGCCGAGCGTCAGCTGTCGTTCGTGTTCGCGGTGCCGGTCGCCCGCATCGGCGGCGCCTTCCGCGGCTGGCTGACCATGGGGGTGCACGGGCGTGACCTGCTGGCGGAGACGCTGCGGACGCAGGCCCACGGCGCCGTGGCCGCCGACCTGGACGACCCGACCGACGCCGTCGAACGGGCCATCGCCACCGCGGGGACCCCCGCGGCGGGCCACTCCCCCGCGCTCGACCGGATCGCCACCGTCTCGGCCGGGCTGCGCACCTGGGAGCTGGAGGTGCACCCCACCGAGCAGCTGCTGCGGGAGACCGACCGCGGCATCGTGAAGACCACCTTCGCCGTGGCCCTGACCATCGCGCTCCTGCTCACCACGCTCGTCGCCATGCTCACCGGCGCCCGCAACCGGGCGATGGGCAAGGTCGACGCGGCCACGGCGGCCCTGCGCGGTGACATCGAACGCCGGCAGCAGGTCGAGAACCGGCTGCGCGAACGCGAGCTCGAACTCGAACAGATGGCCCTGCACGACCCGCTGACCGGGCTGGCCAACCGGGCCGGCCTGGACGCCCGGCTGGCCGAGGTGGTGGGCCGGCGTACCGACATCGCCCTGCTGCTCATCGACCTCGACGACTTCAAGCTGGTCAACGACGTGCACGGGCACGCCGCCGGCGACGCCATGCTGACCGAGTTCGCGCAGGTCCTGCTGGCCGGGGTGCGGACCGGCGACGTGGCCGCCCGGATCGGCGGCGACGAGTTCGTGGTGCTGGTCACCGGCGTGACCAGCCCGGACCAGGCGGTCGCGGCGGCGCAGCGGGTGCTGGCCATGGCGGCCGCGGCGCCGGTCCATCTGGGTGACGACCTGCTACCGGTACGGGCCAGCGTCGGCGTGGCGACCAGCCGGCCCGACGACACCCCGAAGGAACTGCTGCGCCGCGCCGACATCGCCATGTACCAGGCCAAACACCTGGGCAACCACGGCGTCCAGCTGCACGACCCGTCGATGAGCGACCACCGCGCGGCCGACGCCCAGCTCGGCGAGGACCTGGCCGGCGCCCTGGAACGCGGCGAGCTGCACGTGCTCTACCAGCCGCTGGTCGACCTCGCCGACGCCCGTCCGGTCGGGGTCGAGGCACTGCTCCGCTGGCACCACCCGCGGCTGGGTGTGGTGTCACCGACCCAGTTCATCCCGATCGCCGAGCGCAGCGGCACCATCGCCGACATCGGCCTGTGGGTGCTGGAGACGGCCTGCCGCCAGGTCGTCGAGTGGGGCGGCCTCTACGTCAGCGTCAACCTGTCCCCACGGCAGTTGCAGGAGGAGTCGCTGGTGGCGGACGTGCTGGGGGTGCTGACGCGTACCGGGCTGGCGCCGGACCGGCTGTGCCTGGAGATCACCGAGTCGGCCCTGGTGGACGAGAGCACCGGCATCGCCAAACTGCGGGCACTGCGCGACCACGGCATCCACGTGGCGATCGACGACTTCGGCACCGGCTACTCGTCGCTGCACTACCTGACCCGGCTCCCGGTCGACATCCTCAAGATCGACCGCAGCTTCGTGGCCCAGCTCGACGGCACGCCGGAGGGCTCGGGCATCACCGAGGCGATCCTGCGGCTGAGCCAGGTGCTGCACCTCAAGACGGTGGCCGAGGGCATCGAGAACGCGGAGCAGGCGGCCGAACTGCAGATGCTCGGCTGCGGCATCGGGCAGGGCTACCTCTTCGCCCGGCCGCTGCCCCCGGCGGACCTCTTCGAGCTGCTGGTCAGCCCTTCGCGGCAGCCTTCATCTCCTTCTTGAAGGCCCGCACCCGGCCCAGCGACTCAGCGTCGACGATGTCGGCCACCGAGCGGTGCGAGCCCTCCTCGCCGTACGCGCCGGCGGCCTCGCGCCAGCCGGGCGGCTGGACGCCGTACTGCTTGCCGAGCAGGGCGGTGAAGATCTGCGATTTCTGCTTGCCGAAGCCGGGCAGGGCGGCGATCCGCTTGACCAGCTCCTTGCCGTCGGCGGCGTCGCGCCAGAGGTTGGCGGCGTCCCCGTCGTAGGTGCCGACCAGGGCCCGGCACACCTCCTGGACGCGGGCGGCCATGGCCTTGGGGAACCGGTGCAGCGCGGGCGGCGTGGCGAAGATCGTGACGAGCTGCTCCGGGTCGAACTCGGCGAGCTCCGTGGCGGTGGGGGCATGACCGAGTCGCTGCGCGAGCACGTACGGCGAGCTGAACGCTTTCTCCAGCGGGATCTGCTGGTCCAGCACCATGCCGATGAGCAGGGCCAGCGGGTCTTTCGCCAGCAGCTCGTTGGCCTCGGCGTCGATGGGCAGCGAAAGCGTCATGGCCCTCATCCTATGGACTTCCGCCAGGCCGAGACCGCGGTGACCGCGGGTTCCTGCTGAGCCCGGTTTGCTGCGGTGCCGTTCGGGCAAAACCCTGACCATGAGTGACAACAGCGAGATCGGCAACGGCGACTACGCTCCCGAGGCAGTCGAGGAGCCGAGCACGTACCGCCCCGAGAAGGGTGACGACGACCCGGGCCTGTCGAGCACCATCGCCGCCGGCACCGACCCCGAGCAGCTGGTCAACGGCGGTCCGCCGCCCGCGGGTGGCGGCATCATGACCACCACCGGCGGCACCGCGGGGCCGAACAGCTTCAAGACGCCCCCGCGTTCGGGACCCGGGGTCGCCCCGACCACCACCGGTGACGCCACGACCGGTGCGATGACCACCCCGGTCGACAGCTACACCAGCGACGCGTCCAGCAACGCGGTCGACTGACCGGATATCTTCGGCGGGTGACCGGACCGTTGCTCGCCGCCGGCCGGGAAGCCGACGTGTACGCGCTGGGCGACCAGCGCGTGTTGCGCCGCTACCGGCGGGACGCCGACGTCACCGGCGAGGCCGGCGCCATGCGTCACCTCGCCGGTCTCGGCTATCCCGTCCCGGCCGTGTACGAGGCCACCGGCCGCGACATGGTCCTGGAACGCCTCGACGGCCCGACGATGGCCCACGCCCTGACGACCGGCGAGCTCGGTCTGGAGGAGGCCGCCGCGCACCTGGCCGACCTGCTGCGCCGGCTGCACGAGCTGCCACCGTGGCCCGGCGCCCCGGCCGGCTCCTCCGTCGTCCACCTGGACCTGCACCCGCTGAATGTGCTGATGACCGCCCGGGGTCCGGTGGTGATCGACTGGTGCAACGCCCGCCCCGGCGAGCCTGATCTGGACACCGGCCTGACCGCGCTGATTCTGGCCCAGGTGGCCGCCGAGCGCGGCCATGAGTGGTCCGCGGCCGCCGATCAGCTGCTGGTGGCGTTCCTGCGGGTGGCCCCCGGCGACCCGATCCGGCTGCTCGACGAGGTGGTGCGCTTCCGCCGGTGGCAGCTCGACACGCTCACGCCGGCCGAGATCGCGCTGATCGACACCGCGGCGGAGAAGATGCGGGCATGCGTGCGTTGATCCAGACCGTCAGCCGGGCCAGTGTCACCGTGGACGACGAGGTCGTCGGCAAGATCGAGGATGGGCTGCTGGTGCTGGTCGGCGTCACCCACGACGACACCGCCGCGACCGCCGCGACCCTGGCCCGCAAGGTGCACGAGCTGCGCATCCTCGACGGTGACGCCTCCGCCGCGGACACCGGTGCCCCGCTGCTGGTGGTCAGCCAGTTCACCCTCTACGGCGACGCCCGCAAGGGCCGCCGGCCCACGTGGTCCGCCGCCGCGCCCGCTGAGGTGGCCGAGCCGCTGGTCACCGCCTTCGTCGAGGCGCTGCGCGAGCGGGGCGCACCGGTGCAGACCGGCCGGTTCCGGGCCCACATGCTCGTGGAGAGCGTGAACGTGGGCCCGAGAACCGTCTGGCTCGAGATCTAGAACCTCAGCTCTAGAAGAAGCCGCGGCGCTGGGCGGACTGCTGCAGCCAGCCGTTGAGCTGCGCCGTCCAGTCGACCTGGTCCACCGAGTGGTAGTCGACGTCGAAGCGGCCGAACGCGTCGTGCCCCTCGGTGAACAGGCCGCCGCGCTTGTCGATCTCCAGCACCACCTGGAGGTTGTGCGGGGTCGGGATGAACGTGACCTCGAGCTGGGTGATGCGGCCCGCGTACTGCGACGGCGGGTAGAACTCGATCTCCTGGTAGAACGGCAGCGTCTGCTGCACGCCGTAGACCCGGCCCCGCTCGACGTCGGCGCGGCTGAAACGGAAGCCCAGCCGCAGGAAGGCGTCCAGGATGCGTTCCTGGGCCGGCAGCGGGTGCACGGCCACCGCGTCCAGGTCACCCTTGTCGACCGCCCGGGCCACTTCGAGCTCGGTACGCAGGCCCATCGTCATGCCGTGCAGGTGCTGGCCGTACACCTCGGTGATCGGGGTCTCCCACGGCACGTCGAAGCGGAACGGGATGTCGTGCCGGGCGCCGGCGTCCAGCTTGAACGAGCCGGTCAGCCGCTGCCGGTGGAACTCCTGGTCGGTGTTGTACTCGCTGTCGCCGCTCTCCACCTCGACCCGGGTCATCAGCCCGACCGCCACGTACTCGATGTCGACGGCGTGGTCGCCGCCCATGACGTGCACCTGCCCCTCGAGGAAGCCCCCGGGGCGGCAGTTGGGGTTGGCGAGCACCGTTTCCACTGACGGGCCCCCGACACCCATCGCCTGCATCATGCGCTTGAAGACCACGAATCCTCCTTGAAACGAACCGTGCCGCCGATTATGGAGCGCCCCCGCCCCGTACGGAATTGCGTCACTGTACGTACATGTCCCACCAAGCCGGGCAGGTTGTCGGGTAAGCGACCTCAGGGTTCTCCCCGATTCATGCCACCTGGACGCTTGCCTCACCTCCGCTTAACGCGCCTGCCGCCAAGCTAGTGATCACCGGCACGAATGCGGCTGGGAATGCACGACTCGGTGAACGCGGGGAGGGGACTGAAAGGTGGTCCTGCAGATGAAGGCGACGGAGTCCACGGCGGCGGTTGCTGCCGAGACCATCATGACTGACGGTGTCGAGCCCTTGGCGGACTTGGACGCGATCGACGAGCGCGGCGTCTCGGCCGACCTGGTCCGGGCGTACCTGAACGGCATCGGCCGCACCCGCCTGCTGACCGCGGTCGAGGAGGTGACGCTCTCCAAGCGGATCGAGGCCGGCCTCTACGCGGAGGAGAAGCTCCCCGCGGCGGGCGACGACCTGGCGCCGCTGCTGCGGATCATCATCACCGAGGGCCGGGCGGCCAAGAACCACCTGCTCGAGGCCAACCTGCGGCTCGTGGTGAGCATCGCGAAGCGCTACACCGGCCGCGGCATGGCGTTCCTGGACCTGATCCAGGAAGGCAACCTGGGCCTGATCCGCGCGGTCGAGAAGTTCGACTACACCAAGGGCTACAAGTTCTCCACGTACGCCACCTGGTGGATCCGCCAGGCCATCACCCGCGCCATGGCCGACCAGGCCCGCACCATCCGCATCCCGGTGCACATGGTCGAGCAGGTCAACCGCATGGTCCGGGCCCGCCGCGACCTCGCCACGACGCTGGGCCGCGAGCCGGTCGTCGCCGAGATCGCCAAGGCCATGGGCGTGCCGGAGTTCCAGGTCATCGAGCTCATCTCGTACGACCGGGAGCCGGTCAGCCTGGACCAGGCCGTCGGTGAGGACGGCGAGAGCGCCCTCGGGGACTTCGTCGCGGCGGTCGACCCGCGCGGCGAGCCCGGCGACAGCGTCGGCCGCAGCGAACTGCGCGGCGAGGTCGAGATCGTGCTCTCCACGCTGTCCGAGCGGGAGTCCGCGGTGATCCGGCTGCGCTTCGGCCTGGACGACGGCCGGCAGCGCACCCTCGACGAGGTGGGCCGCGAGTTCGGGCTGAGCCGCGAGCGGATCCGCCAGATCGAGAAGGTCACGATGTCCAAGCTGCGCGACCCGCAGCGGGCGTCGCGCCTGGAGGCCTACGCCAGCTGACACCCGTACCAACCACGAGGCCGGTCGCGATGCGCGACCGGCCTCCGCCGTGTCCGGGAGCGGGTCGGGCGAATTCCCGACTGACGCGGCGGGCATCCTCGGTGACAATCAACGCGGGCGCCGCAACGAGCGTCGCCGGGGAGGTGGGGCCGGGTGCGAGGCTTCCAGCTGCTGCTGCGGTTCGTGCTGGAGTTGTGCGCGCTGGCGGCGCTGGCCCATGCGGGCTGGCAGACGTCGGCGAACTTCTGGGTGCGGCTGCTGATCGCCATCGCGTTGCCGCTGCTCGCGGCCGTCGTCTGGGGACAGTGGGTGGCACCGAAGGCGCGCCGGCCGCTTCCGGACCCGCTGCGGCTCGTACCGGAATGGCTGGTCTTCGGCGGCGCGGCCGTCGCTCTGGCGGTGACCGGTCACCCGATCCTGGCGGCGGCACTGGCCGTCCTGGCCGCCGGGAACCGCCTCGCCCTGCACCTGTTGCACGTCACCACCGGCGGCCGCACCGAGGAGCACCCGGACCGCCGGATCCCGCACTGAGGGACGTCAGGCGCTGTGCAGCCGGCGGGGGCCGGTGTCCGGGCGCGCGCCGGCCTCGCCGATCTCCACCGAGGCGTGCAGCACCGTGATGCCGTCCGGGCGGGCCAGCACCGGGTTCAGGGACAGGGCCCGGACCCGGGGATGCTCGTCCGCCAGCCGGCCGACCCGCAGCAGCAGATCGACCAGCGCCTCCCGGTCGACCGGCGCCGAGCCGCGGTAGCCGTGCAGCAACGGCGCCGCGCGGGGCTCGTCGACCAGCGCGGCGGCGGCCCGGTCGGTCAATGGCGCCGCCCGCCAGGCCAGGTCACCCAGCAGCTCACTGGCCACCCCGCCGAGGCCGAAGCCGACCACCGGGCCGAACGCCGGATCCTCGACGACCTCGATCGTGCACGCCACCCCGGGCGGGACCATCGACTGCACCAGCACGTGCGGGCCGAACGCCGACTCCAGCTCGCGGTAGGCGGCACGGACGTCGTCCTCGTCGGCCAGGGCCAGCCGGACCGCGCCCAGGTCGATGCGGTGCCGCAGGGCGCCACCGGCCGCCTTCAGCGCGATCGGGTAACCCAGCGCGTCCGCGGCGGCCAGGGCCTCGTCGATCGAGGTCGCGGAGGTGGACGGCTCGACCTTGATGCCGTACGCGGCGAGCAGCTCGGCGGGCGGGCCCTCGATCTCGGCGGCTGACGGGTCCACGCCGGACAGTGCCGGCAGCACGCCCGGTGGCAGGCGGAGCCAGTCGGCGTACCCGGCCACGCGGCCCAGGGCGCGGACGGCCTCCTCCACCGACGGGTACGCCGGCACCCGGTCGGGCATCGTGCCCAGCAGGAACGTCGCCACGGTGGGCTTCTCCCCCGCCATGGCCACGCTGCCCAGGGCCGCGGTGAAGTCGGCGTCCTCGTCCGGGAGCTGGCCGGGCAGCGGCGGCGCGAAGACCACCACGAGGGCGTCCACCCGCTCGTCGACGGCGGCGTCGGCCAGCGCGTCGGCGAAGTCGTGCGCGCCCGCCTGCGGGCTGATGTCGCGGGGATAGCCCTCGGCCACCGTCAGGCCGTTGGCCCGGCACGCGGCCACGGCCAGGCTGGACAGCGCCGACGAGTTGCCCACGATCGCGACCCGGCGCCCGGCCGGCAGCGGCTGGTGGGCGAGCAGCAGGCCGACGTCGAACATCTCGGCAACGGTGTCGACCCGGATCACGCCGGAGCGGGCGAACAGGGCGGTGACCGCGCGGGTGTCCGGGCCGGGCAGATCCCCGGCGAGCCCGGCCGGGCGGGTCGCCGACGCCACCGCGACGACCGGCTTGACCCGGCTCATCCGGCGGGCCAGCCGGGCGAACTTGCGCGGGTTGCCGAACGTCTCCAGATAGAGCAGGACGGCGTCGGTGCCGGGGTCGTCCTGCCAGTACTGCAGCAGGTCGTTGCCGGAGACGTCCGCGCGGTTGCCGGCCGACACGAAGCTGGACAGGCCGAGCCCACGCCGGTCCGCCTCGGCCAGCAGCGCCACCCCGAGCGCGCCGGACTGGCTGAAGAAGCCCACCCGCCCGGCGGCCGGCAGTCGCGGCGCGAGCGTGGCGTTGAGGCGTACCGCGGGGTCGGTGTTGGCG
>NZ_JBEZGQ010000265.1:0-9363 GCF_040650095.1 Actinoplanes sp. NPDC048791
GGTAGGACCTGGGACAAAAGCACGAGCCCGCCCCCGGTCAGCGCCGGGGACGGGCTCGTGGTGTTGCGGTTTAGTTGACCGCGCCGATCGAGACGGTGCCGCGGCCGACGACCGCACCCTCGTCCGTGATCAGCGTCATCTCACCGAACAGGCTGCGACCGGCCGCGGGCGCTGCCGTGGCGGTCACCGAGCCGGTGACCTTGGCCGTGGCACCGTTCGCGAGGTTCAGCACCGTGGCCGGCACCGTCATCGCGCCCAGCGCCGGGCTCAGGAACACGTCCCGGTAGTCGTACTGCGTGCTGCCCGAGGGCACCGCGTAGCCGTCCACCACGACCGTGTACGTGCCGGCCGCCGGGTTCGGGATCGACACCGACTCCTCCGAGTCACCGTCGGCCGACTGCGCAACCTGCTCGCCGTCGAGCAGAACCGTCAGGTCCAGGTCGGCCGCAGCGTCGCTGACGTTGCCGATCGCCACGTCGAGGCGCTGCGCACCGGCAGGCACGTCGACCGTGTACTCCTGGCTCGCCCCGTCCTCGATCGTCGGCCGCTGCGAGAGCGCGCTGCCGAGCGGGCCGCCGGTGGCGGTGAGCCGCAGCGGACCGAAGTTGTTCTTGACGGTCCAGGTGACCGGCGTGGCCGCACCGGCCGTGACGCTGGGCAGCTCGATCGTCGCCGGCTCCACCGTGACGCCCTGCACCTTGGCGGTCAGCTCGTACGGGTTGCGCAGCGACGGCGAGGTCCGGCGGGACTCCACCTCGAGCTCCCACACGCCCGGCATCGGGTTCTCGTACGCCCGCTCCTGCGGCTTGCAGGCGGCCGCGTCCGAGAAGTTGGTGTAACACGCCGTGCTGGCCGTGCTCTCGACCGGAACGCCCCACGGGTTGATGGCGATCCAGCGCGTCTGCGAACCGGTCGCGATGCCGGACAGGTCGACCTGCAGCGCGCTGGCGCCCTCGGGCACGGTGATGAAGTACGAGTTCGACGAGTTGCGCTCGACGGAACCCTCGACGGTCATGTCGTACGCCGGCTTCTTCGGCGCCACGCTGGTGACGACCGTGTTGAGCACCTCGAAGTCGGTGACCGACGTCTTCGGGTCGTCCACCTCGAGGATGGCGCTGTTCAGGCCCTCAGCCGGCGTCACCTGCACGGAGACGTTCACGGTCTTGTTCAGCGGCAGCGACACCGACGACTGCGACCGGAACGACCGCTTGTCGCCGACCCAGGAGAGCCGGTGCGTGACCGAGCCCTTCGGACCCGACGTACGGGTGAGCTTGACGGTGTAGCTCTTCGACTGACCGGCCTTGAGGCCACCGGCGCCGCTCGCGCAGCGGTTGTAGATACCGGTGCCCTGGTTCGGGGTGTCGAAGTCGGCCGAGAACGGCGTGCAGACCGGCGCGGACGAGGTGTACTTGCGCGCCTCGACCGTACGGGCCAGCAGCGCCCAGGTGCCCGGAACGTCCATCAGGCCGTTGCCCTGACCGGCGACCGAGGTGTCGGCGAGCTGGTCGGCCGAGGTGTAGAGCGCCCGGCGCAACTGGGCCGGGGTGACGTCCAGATCGGTCGCCTTGGCCGCGGACAGCAGCAGTGCGGCGCCGCCGGTGGCCTGCGGGGAGGCCATCGAGGTGCCGTTGAACATCGCGTACCCGGTCGGCAGGGTGTAGCCGGCCTCCGCGATGGCCGGCTGGTCCAGCCAGGTGTTGACGGTGGAGATGGCCGAGCCCGGCGCGGTCAGGTTGGGCTTGAAGCCGCCGTCCTCGCGGGGGCCGCGCGACGAGAAGTTGAACAGCGCGTTCTTCTTGCTCACCACGGAGCCGTAGTTGGCCAGCCAGGTCTCCTTGCTGACGCTGGCCGCCACGCTGACGACGTCGGTGGCCACCGACGGGTCGCCGATCGTGTTCACACCCGGGCCGGAGTTGCCGGCCGAGATGAACAGCTGCACGCCGTAGTCCTTGATCAGCTTGTCGTACAGCTGGGCGCGGGCGTTGTTGCCGTCGTTCAGGGCGGGCAGGCCGCCGATCGACATGTTGACGACGTCGACGTGCCGGTTGACGACCAGGTCGACCATGCCGGTGGTCAGCGCGGCCGCGGTGCAGCCGCCACCCCAGGAGCAGGCCCGCGCGGAGACGATCTTGGCGCCGGGTGCCTGTCCGTCCAGGTTGGTGTTGCCGAGCATGTCGTTGGCGGCGGTGATGCCGGCGACGTGCGAGCCGTGCGCGTCCTCCGGGATGCCGATGTTGACGTAGTCGACCGTGCCGAGCCCGAGCGCGGAAGCGTCGACGTCCTCGCGGTACTCGACCACGAACGGCATGCGCTCGGCGATCGCGGTGGCCGGGTTGTCGGTGCCGAAGTGCCCGACGTCGAACTTCTCCTTGTACGGCCGCATCACGGCGTCGTCGGTGAAGTCGCGGTTCTGGTTCGTGTCCACCCGGATGTCGTGGTTGACCGGGTTGTAGAGGATGCCGAACACGTCGGTGGTGTCACCGTCGCGGTTGACGTCGCCGCCCGGCTCACTGGCCGCGGTGATCGCCTCGGTGAAGCGGTTGACCTTCCAGGTGCCCGCGGGCGCCGTCCAGCTCGCGCCCAGGTAGGTGAACGTCGGGCCGGCCACCTCGGTCGCCATGGCCCGCCAGGTCGCGTCGCCCTCGGTCACCGGGTCGGTCGCGGTCACCCAGTCGACGATCTTGCGCTCGCCGGTGGTGGTCTTCTGCAGCGCCGGGTGCTCCAGCTCGACGCCGGAGTCCATGATGCCGATCGTGACGCCGCGGCCGTCCCAGGTCGGGTGCTGCTTCTTGAACGCGACGGAACCGATCTCGTTCGTCGGCATGTACGGGTTCGCGGCCGGCGTGGTCGCGCCCGGGCCGGGAAGCGTCGCAGCCTGCGCGGCACCCTTGGCGCCACCGCGGCTGCCCGCCTCCGGGTCGGGGAGCTTGACGACCTCGTCGAGGTCCACCGCCGAGATGCCGGGCAGCTTCGCGGTCTTGATCACCTTGGCGGTGGGGACCGAGGCCAGCACGTAGCCGACCTTGTCGTAGCGCTGGGCGACCGTACCGCCGAGCTTCTTGACCTCGGCCGCGACGTCGGACGCCTCGCCGGACTCGGTCGAGATGATCAGGGTGACGTTGCGGACGCCGCTGCTCTCGGCCTTGGCCAGCAGCTCGGCGTCGTGCGAGTCCAGCTCGTCGGTCGGGCCGTCCTTGGGGGTGGCCGGGTCCGCCACCGGGGCGGGAGCGGGTGCCCGCAGGGGTGCGGCATTCGCGGGTGCGGGGCCGCTCAGCGCGGCGGCGCCGACGACCACGCCCGAGGCGAGCAGCGCGGTGAGTGTGCGCCGGCCCCGAGAAGATTGTTGTCTCACGTACGGGTCCTCCGAGGAGATGGGCGCTCGGGGGGTACGAGCACCTCTCCGCGGATCGTGGAGATCACACGCTTCGATGTCACTACGGGAGGACGCATCGTGACGAGGACGTGACATTCAAGATTGTGCATGAAAACCAGTTGTCCACGGAAGAACTGCGGCGCGAAACCCGTTGCACCGCAAGACATCCCGCTTCGAACCAGGACTTCAAGGGCGGAAGATCATCTCATGCAGACATTCCTGCCTTACCCGGACTTCCTCGCCAGCGCTCACGCCCTGGACCAGAAACGGCTGGGCAAACAGCGGGTGGAGACCGTGCAGGTGCTGCGCGGGCTGACGCTGCCGACGTACGGCTGGCGCCACCACCCGGCGGTGAAGATGTGGATCGGCTACGAGGAGGCGCTCGTCCGGTACGGCCTCGACGTGTGCGAGGTCTGGATCTCCACGGGTCGCGCCGACACGACGGCCGCCACGATGCGGGCGGACCTCGCCGAGGCCCGCGGCATCACGGTGATCCGCACCCAGGAGGAGCTGGCGGCGGCCGGTGAGCTGCCACCCTGGCTCGGCGACGAGGCGCTGCACCTGAGTCACCGGTCCGCACTGTTCCGCAAGGACCCCGACTTCTACCGGCCACTGTTCGGCGAGGTGCCGGCCGACCTGCCGTACGTCTGGCCGCCCTCGGACAGGGCGAGGATCTCGTCGACGGACCACTGATCGAAGACATGGTGGCCGTACTTGCGGGCGATGATCGTGCCGTCGGGCGCGATCAGGAAATCGGCCGGCAGACCCGTGCGACCGCCGGCCGGATTGACCGACGGGCTGCGCTCCAGAGGCCCCGACGCCGAACTCCGCGTAGAGCAGCTTGCCCGGATCAGCGACGACCGGGAACGGGAAGCCGGCCGAGGAGGTGCTCCGCCCGCTGGACACCACGCCGCCCCCGGGGCGGGAGTGGGCGCAGCAGCTCGCGATTCTGGTGGAACGGGTTCGCGCCACCGTCGGCCGGCACCCGGGCGTGATTCCGCTGCTGGTCAGCCACCGGCACCGGTCGATCGGCGTACTGCGCTGGTCCGAGACGGTCGTCGGCGTGCTGCACGCGGCCGGCTTCGACGGCACCCGCCGGGTGATCGCGCTGCGCGCCCTGCTCAGCTACGTCATCGGCGCCCTGCAACTCGAGCACCTCGGACCGCTGGCCGGGCCCGGCACCGCGACGATCGCCGCCTCACCCGATTTCCCCCGGCTCGCCGAGACCGGCCGGCAGGCCGGCGCCGTCAGTCCCGACGACGAGTTCGCCGGGGGCCTGACCATCGTGCTGCGCGGGCTAGCTTCCTGACTCGATCCGGTCCGGCACCCGGCGGCCGACCGCCACCGTGATCGCCACCAGCACCACCAGCAGCCCCGCGATCACGAACACAGGCTTCGGACCGAACGGCGCCAGCAACGCCAGCACGGCCACCGCCGGATAAGCCACCACGAGCGCCCCCTGCTGGTGCGGGCGGATGTGCAGGAGCCAGACGAAGAACAGATAGAGCGCCACCGGTACGGCCAGCGCGAACCCGGCCGTGACCCCCGAGATGTGCGCATGGTGGGTGGCGTAGTCGACCGCCACCGCGATGCCGACCCCGGCCGCCGCGGCCGACCCGAAGATGAAGTAGTGGCCGTAGCCCCACAGCATCCCGGCCCGCAGCGAGGTCAGCAGCCCCTGGGCCGAACGGTCGAAGTACAACCACCACAGCGCGAAGACGACGACCAGCCCGGCCACCGCGATCGACACCAGGTCGGCGACGTACTCGCCGGTGTCGAGGCCGGTGCGGATCGCGATCGTCGCCGCCGACACCGCCTCGCCCAGCATGATGATCGTGAACAGGCCGTAGCGTTCGGCGATGTGGTGCGGGTGCCAGGTGGTCGGGCCGCCCGGGGCCCGCTCGGCGATGATCGGCACCAGCAGCTCGGCGACGACCAGCACCAGGAACGACGGCGTGCCCCAGTCTTCCGGCAGCGCCAGCCGCAGCAGCCAGAGGACCTGTACGACAGCGATGCCGGCCGCGTACAGCAGCGCGGTGGCCCGGCGCTGCCGATCGGCGCGGGCGGCCCGCAGCCACTGCGCCACCATGGCCAGCCGCATGATCACGTAGCCGATCGTGATACCGACGTAGTTGCCGTCGTCGAACGCCGAGGAGACGCCGGCCGCCAGCACCAGCGCCCCGGCGATCTGCACGAACGAGGTGATCCGGTAGACGTCGTCGTCGGTGTCGTACGCCGAGGCGAACCAGGTGAAGTTCATCCACGCCCACCAGATGGCGAAGAAGACCATCAGGTAGCTGGTGACCCCGTCCCACACGTGGTTCTCGGAAATGGCGTGGTGCAGCGGCACGGCGGCCTGCGCCACCGCGACCACGAAACAGAGGTCGAAGAAGAGCTCGAGCGGGGTCGCGACGCGGTGATTCTCGTCGGCCGACCGGGCCCGCATCGGCGTCAGCCAGCCACGCCGTGCCTCGGTGAACGTCATGTCGCCCCGTCTCCCACAGTGAGATCCCAGTTCAGCAGCACGAACGGCGTCTGCTCGGTGGCGCCCGCCCGGCGGTAGGTGGCCTGCGCGGCCTCGTTGTCGACCTCGGTCGCCACCCACATGCCGTAACAGCCGCGCTCGCGGGCCAGCTCGGCCAGCGCCCGGACCAGGGCCGTGCCGACGCCGAGCAGCCGGGCGTCGGGCAGGACGCCCAGCTCGTACACGAACATCTCGGTGCCCTTGTCCGGATGGGTGGTCTCCACCCCGGAGATCATGCCGACCGGGCGGTCGCCGAGATAGGCGAAAAGCAGATGGTGGTCCGGCTGAGCGAGAAACTTCTCCGTCGCGGCCGCCAGCGGCGGCCCGTCGAAGAGAGCTGCCGCGAGGTGTACGGCCGCGACGTCCACGACCCGCTCGATGCGCATGGCGCCACCCTAGGAGCCCCCGGTCGGAATCGAACCGACGACATCCTGTTTACAAGACAGGTGCTCTGGCCAACTGAGCTACAGGGGCGCGGGCATCAGCATACCGGTTGCCGTCTGACAGGCCGAAACGCCCTTTACCGGGCGCTCGCCTTGGCAGTTGCGGAAAAAAGACCTACGGTGACCAGCGTGTGGCTCACCACACTGTTCCTCCCACTCGGATCGTCCGGCACGTTCCTGCCGGTGGAAAGGAAGTAGATTCACCATGGCTACGGTCACGTACGACAAGGCGTCCCGGATTTATCCCGGCCAGGAGCGCCCCGCGGTCAACGAGCTCAGCCTCGAGATCGGCGACGGCGAGTTCCTGGTCCTGGTCGGCCCCTCCGGTTGCGGTAAGTCCACCAGCCTGCGGATGCTCGCCGGCCTCGAGGATGTGGACCGCGGTCGCATCCTGATCGAGGGCAAGGACGTCACGAACCTCCCCCCGAAGTCGCGTGACATCGCGATGGTGTTCCAGAACTACGCCCTGTACCCGCACATGTCGGTGTACGAGAACATGGCGTTCGCCCTGAAGCTGCGCAAGACGCCGAAGTCGGAGATCGACCGCCGGGTCAAGGAAGCCGCCCAGCTGCTCCAGCTCGACGAGTACCTGAGCCGCAAGCCGAAGGCGCTCTCCGGCGGCCAGCGCCAGCGTGTCGCCATGGGCCGCGCGATCGTGCGTGAGCCGCAGGTCTTCCTCATGGACGAGCCGCTGTCGAACCTCGACGCCAAGCTGCGCGTGCAGACCCGCTCGCAGATCGCCACCCTGCAGGCCAAGCTCGGCATCACCACCGTCTACGTGACCCACGACCAGGTCGAGGCCATGACGATGGGCCACCGCGTGGCGGTCATGCTCGACGGCGTGCTGCAGCAGTGCGACACCCCGCGGGCGCTGTACGACAAGCCCGGCAACGTCTTCGTCGCCGGCTTCATCGGCTCCCCGGCCATGAACATCAAGACCGTGGGCCTGACCGAGGGCGGCGCGAGCTTCGCGGAGCTGGCCGTGCCGCTGACCCGCGAGCAGGTCGCGGCCGCGCAGGGCAACGGCAAGGTGACCATCGGCTTCCGCCCCGAGGCGACCGACCTGGTCGCCCCGACCGCGGGTGGCCTGCCGATCGTCGTCGACCTGGTCGAGGACCTCGGCTCGGACGCCAACGTCTACGGCCACGCGGCGCTGGAGGGCAGCTCGGAGCGGTTCGTGGTCCGCACCGACCGGCGCAACATGCCGACCATGGGCGAGACCGTGTTCATCAAGCCGCAGACCGAGAGCGTGCACGTCTTCAACGCCACCACCGGCGAGCGCATCTGAAGCAAGTAGTCAGCTGAACGGGCGGTCCCTCCGGGGGCCGCCCGTTTCGCTGTCCAGCTCAGCTATCCGGCGAACCGCTGGATGATGAAGTCCGCGTCGGCGACACAGGCCAGGTGGCTGGTGTCCCAGGCGCAGGTCGAGGACCGGACGTCGGCCAGCGACCCGAGCGGAACGGCCTTGTCACCGACGTGCTCCCCGGCCAGCGCGGGATCGTCCGCGGAGGTCGACAGCGCCTTGGAGAACTGCAGGGTGTTACCGGCGTCCAGCCGTCCGGCGACCCCGGCCCGGGTCCAGGCGACCCGCCCGTCGGAACCCACCAGGCTGACCTGCGCCGGCGACGTGTTCTGCGGGACGAGCACCGCCTCGCCGACCGCGACCAGATCCTCGGCGTTCGCCACGGCACGCCGCCACACCACCCCGCCATCAGCGGCATTGACGGCCACCACCTGCGCGGTCTTGGCGTCGGAACCGGTGGTCTCGATCAGGCAGATCCGGTCCGCACCGCAGGGCGTCAGATGCTCGAGCCGCGAGTTGGTGCTCGGCGGGGTGTAGAGCAGCTTCGGCTCCAGCTTCTTCAGGTCGTAGGCGAACAGCCGGTGCGCATCGGTGGACTCGGCCACGATCAGCCGGCCGTTGTGCGCGATGACCTTGTCGTCGGTCTGCGCCACGCTCTGCCGCGGCCCGGCCACCACCTCACCGCTCTTGGCGTCTCTGACCTGCGCAGAGTCGTCGGCACCGATCTGCACGATCCGCTCGTCGTCGTCAAAAGGCTCGGCGAACGCAACCCCGTCGGTGCCGGCGGGACCGGCGAAGTCATCCTCGGTCGTGACGGCGACGACCTGGGTGGTGGTCTGCCCGTACTCGCTCTTGGGGTTCCGCTTCTCCCACAGACCCTTGCCGGTGCGCGGATCAAGCCCGAGCAGCCGGCCCTCCCGGCGGTCGATGAGAACCACCCGGTCCCCGGCGAAGAGCACGTTGTCGTAGCCGTCCATGGCCCGTTCCCAGCGCTTCTTGCCATCGCCCGCATCGAGCAGCACGACCCGCCGCTGCCCGGTGATCGAGTCAATGCCGGTGATGGCGACAACGGCGTCGGGAATGGTGAAGAAGAACTCCCAGCGGTTGGCCGACCCGGCGGCGGTGCTGGTCCAAGCCGTCTTACCGGTATCGGTGGCCGCCGCGACAACCCCGAGCGTGTTCGTGTCATCGGCGCTGGCGAAATAGGCCCGCCCGTCCCGCAGCGCGGCGGCACTGAAAGCGGAACTGACCGGCACGGCGGGCTTGACCCGGTGCAGATCGGCGAGCGGCTCGTAGTCCAGCGCGGGATACCCCGGCCACAACAGCACGACAACGGTCGCGGCGGCCCCCAGCACGACGGCCGTCACGGCCGCGACAATCCAGACCAACTTCCGCTTGTACGCCGGGAGCTTGGCTCGCGCGCCCGGCTCCCCGGCCTCGCCCGGATCAGGATGCGTCGAGGCCAGCCACGACTCGGCCCCCGGCGGAGTGGCAGCGCCCGAGACCGGGGCACCCGAAACCGGGTGAAGGACGGGGCCGCCACCGACGTTTCCGAAGGCAGCGGCCTCACCCGTTGCCCAGGGATCGACAGGCTCGGCGTAGTGCGGCTCCGCGCCCTGCGACCCGCCGGCGGCCACCACAGCGCCGCTCCGGCCGTCGCCGCCATCGTGCTGACCGTGCTGCTCAGCGTGGTGGCCCACGGCGTGAGCGCCGGCCCGGG
>NZ_JBEZGQ010000266.1:0-9336 GCF_040650095.1 Actinoplanes sp. NPDC048791
GAGCGTCGGACGCCGGGACCTCGCCGAGCAGGCCGCGGCGATCTGCGCCGCCGAGGCGGCCAAGGAGGTACGCCCGGCGCGTGCGTTCGCGGCGTCCGCTCGTTGCCGGGCGTTGCTGGCCGAGGATCCGGAGCCGGCGCTGGCCGCGGCCGAGCACTACCGGTCGGTGGGGCGGGTGCCGGAGCTTGCCGCCGCTCTGGAGGACGCGGCGGTGCTGCTGGCCGCGAACCGCCGCCCGCACGAGGCCGCTGCCACCGGCGGCGAGGCGGCCGAGTTCTACACCGTGCTGGGCGCGCGCTGGGATCTGCGCCGCACCCGGGCGCGGCTGTTGGAATACGGCGTGGAACCGGCCCGCGGCACGTCGCGCACGGCCACTGTCCGCTGAGGATCCCGCGCACCGGCCCATCGCCGAGCGCCAATGTCCAAATGTGAGCGGTAACAAATTCGCCATAGCGCGCTACGCAAGGTAGCAGTAGGCGTCTGAGCTGCACTTTAGCGGATTTCCGGGCCAATCTCGACGGTGTGCTGCGTTCGGTTCTGGGGGTTTGTGGCCATGACCTTGACAGGAAAAGTTTGATAGTGCGTGAATGTGTTTCCAGATAGTAAATCCTCGATGCCACCCTTGAAGGAGTTCCCATGACCGGTATGTCCGGACACTGGAGACCCGCGCTTCTTTCCCTCAGCACCGCCCTGGTCGTGCTCGCCGGCGCGGGCGCGTGCGCGAAGTCCGAGGACGGCGACACACCCGCCGCCGGTGGTGCCGCCAACTCCGCCGGCGCCCAGGTCGCACAGTCCGCCGCGGCCGGCGTGCCGACCTGCACGCTGGAGCAGTTCGGCGGCACCAAGGTGGACCTGAAGACCGCCAAGATCGGCTTCTCGCAGTCGGAGAAGGAGGCCAACCCGTTCCGGATCGCCGAGACCCAGTCCATCCGGGACGAGGCGGCCAAGCTCGGCATCCCCAAGACCAACCTGCAGACCACCAACGCCAACTCGCAGTTCAACAAGCAGATCAGCGACGTCGAGCAGATGATCGACTCGGGGGTGCAGCTGCTGGTCATCGCCCCGCTGAACTCCGACGGCTGGGACTCGGTCTTCGCCAAGGCCGCGGCCAAGAAGATCCCGATCATCACCATCGACCGCAAGATCAACGCCACGCCCTGCAAGGACTACCTGACGTTCATCGGGTCGAACTTCGAGGAGCAGGGCAAGCGCGCCGCCGACAAGATGGCCGCCGCGCTGGGCAACAAGGGCCAGGTGGCGATCCTGCTCGGCGCGCCCGGCAACAACGTGACCACGCTGCGCACCAAGGGTTTCAAGGACCAGATCGCCAAGGTCGCCCCCGACATCAAGCTGGTGTTCGAGCAGACCGGCCAGTTCTCCCGCGAGGAGGGCCAGAAGGTCGCCGAGCAGCTGCTGCAGTCCAAGTCGGACATCAACGGCATCTACGCGGAGAACGACGAGATGGGCCTCGGCGCCGAGATCGCGCTCAAGGGCGCCGGCAAGAAGCCCGGCGACGTCAAGATCGTCTCCATCGACGGCACCAAGGGCGCGGTCCAGGGCATCGCCGACGGCTGGTTCTCCGCCGTCATCGAGTCCAACCCGCGCTTCGGCCCGCTGGCCTTCGAGACCGCCACCAAGTTCTTCAACGGTGAGCCGATCCCCGCGGACATCATCATCTCCGACCGTGAGTACGACGAGAGCAACGCCAAGACGGACCTCGCCAGCGCCTACTGAGTCACCCTCTCCCCCAGGAGTGCTCACATGACCGTCCCCCGCCCCCGGACCTGGCGACGCCTCATCGCCATGACCACCGCCACCCTGACCGCCTCCGCCGGCGCCCTGATCGCCACCACCGCTCCGGCCGCGGCCTTCGTCCCCAAGACACCCCCGCTGACGACCCCGTGGACCAACCAGGTCTCGACCACGAACCCGCTGCCGGAATACCCCCGCCCGCAGCTGACCCGGCCCGACTGGCAGAGCCTGAACGGCATCTGGCAGTTCGCCGGGGCGTCCAACATCAACACCCCACCGGTGAACACGACGCTGGGCGAAGAGGTGCTTGTTCCGTACCCCATCGAGAGCGCTCTCTCGGGGATCATGCGCCATGAAAACTACATGTACTACCGCAGAACGTTCACCGTTCCGGCCGGCTGGTCCGGCCGGAACGTGAACCTCAACTTCGGTGCCGTGGACTGGCAGTCCAAGGTCTGGGTGAACGGCACGCTGCTCGGCACCCACGAGGGCGGCTACGACAAGTTCTCCTACGACGTCACGAGCGCGCTGCGGTCCGGCGCCAACGAGGTCATCGTCGGGGTCTACGACCCGACCGACGGCCAGGACATCCCGGTCGGCAAGCAGCGCACCAACCGCGGCGGCATCTGGTACACGCCGTCGTCGGGGATCTGGCAGACCGTCTGGCTCGAGCCGACCAACCCGGCCCGGATCACCCGGCTCGACACCACCCCGAACGTCTCCGCCGGCGCGCTCGACCTGGTGGTGCAGGCGGCCAACGCGAGCGGCCAGGCGGTCACCGCGCAGGTGCTCACCGGCGGCACGGTGGTCGGCACGGCCACCGGTACGGTCGGCGCGTCCCTGCGGATCCCGGTTCCCAACGCTCACTTGTGGACCCCGGACGACCCGTTCCTGTACGACCTGCGGGTCACCCTCGCGTCCGGTGACGTGGTGGGCGGCTACTTCGGCATGCGCTCACTGGGCAAGGCCATGCTCGGCGGCACCCTGCGCCCGACGCTGAACGGCAAGTTCGTCTTCCAGCTCGGCACCCTGGACCAGGGCTACTGGCCGGACGGGCTCTACACCGCCCCCACCGACGCCGCGCTGCGCTTCGACCTCGAACAACAGAAGTCGCTCGGGTTCAACATGGTCCGCAAGCACATCAAGGTGGAGAACGACCGCTGGTTCTACCACGCGGATCGGCTCGGCCTGATGGTCTGGCAGGACATGCCGGCGCTGGCCAGCGGCCGGGAGCCCTCGGCGGCCGGGCGCACCCGGTACGAGAAGGAACTCAAGGAGATGATCGACGAGCACAAGGGCATCACGTCGATCGTCCAGTGGGTGCCGTTCAACGAGGGCTGGGGCGAGTACGACGCCGGCCGCATCGCCGACCTGGTCAAGAGCTGGGACGCGACCCGGCTGGTGAACCACAACTCCGGCTCCAACTGCTGCGACTCCGACCCGGACCCGGGCAACGGGGACGTGATCGACGACCACATGTACGTCGGCCCGGGCATCACCCGGCCCCCGACAGCCACCCGGATCGCGGTCAACGGCGAGTACGGCGGCCTCGGCCTGCGCGTGCCCAACCACGAGTGGCCGACCGCGGGCAAGTTCGCGTACGAGTGGCTGCCCGACACCAACGCCCTGACCAACCGGTACGTGCAGATCACCGGCAAGCTGGCCGACCTGATCTCCACCAACGGCCTGTCGGGGTCCGTCTACACCGAACCGACCGACGTCGAGGAGGAGCTCAACGGCTTCTTCACCTACGACCGGCAGATCCAGAAGATGAACTTCGCCGCGGTCCGGGCGGTTCATCAGCGGGTGCTCGGCGCGGCGACCGGCACCACCCTGCCGACCGGCCGGCTCGCGTCGCTGCGGGTCACCACCCCGGGCTTCACCGACCGCTACCTGCGGCACTCCGGCGGCGCCGCCGTCACCTCGGTGATCGGCGCGGGCAGCTCCACCGGGGACAAGCAGGACGCGACGTTCTGGGTCCGCCCCGGACTCTCGAACAGCGCCTGCTACTCGTTCGAGTCCCGCAACTTCCCGGGCCAGTACCTGCGGCACCGCGGCTACCGGGTCTACCGGGAGGCGAGCAACGGCGGCACGTTCAACGCCGACGCCACGTTCTGCGCCCGGCCCGGCCTGTCCGGCGGTGGCACGTCGCTGGAGTCGGCCAACCTGGCCGGTTACTACCTGCGGCACCGCAACGCCGAAGTGTGGATGGACCAGAACACCGGTGGCTCCTTCACCAACGACGCGACCTGGACCGTGAGCAACCCGCTGTGGCGCAGCGGCGCGGACCTGGCCGTCGGGCAGAACCGGTCGTTCCGGGTCACCACCGCCGGCTACGACAACCGCTACCTGCGGCACCGGGACTCGCTGGCGCGTACCGACGTGATCAGCGCGAGCAGTGCGCTCGCCGACCGGCAGGACGCCACCTTCACCGTGCGCGCCGGGCTGGCCGACAGCACCTGCTACACGTTCGAGTCGGTCAACTTCCCGGGCCGCTACCTGCGGCACGCCAACTACCGGGTGCAGACGGCGACGAACGACAACACGACCACGTTCGCGCAGGACGCCACCTTCTGTGCCCAGCCGGGCCTGGGCGGTGGCAGCGGGAACGTGTCGCTGGAGTCGTACAACTACGTCGGCTACCACTGGCGGCACTACGGGGAGGCCGTCTACATCGCCACCAACGGCGGCGGCAACGCCTGGGACAACCCGGGCAGCTACGCCGCCGACGCCACCTGGAACAACGCCGCCCCGCTGGGGTAGCGCGAAAGTGAGTGGATCCATGGCACTGCTGGAAGTCGTCGATGTCGCCAAGGAGTTCCCGGGCGTACGCGCCCTGGACGGGGTCTCCTTCACTCTCCGGCCGGGCGAGGTGCACGCCCTGGTCGGGGAGAACGGCGCCGGTAAGTCCACCTTGATCAAGGTGCTGACCGGCGTCTACCAACCGGACGGGGGCGAGCTGCGCTACCGCGACGAGCCGGCCCGGTTCGGTACACCGATGGACGCCCAGCGGGCCGGGATCTCCACGATCTACCAGGAGGTCAACCTCATCCCGTTGATGAGCGTGGCCCACAACCTCTTCCTCGGCCGCGAGCCGCGCACCCGGCTCGGGCTGCTGGACGAGGGACGGATGCACCGCGAGGCCGGCGAGATCCTGCGCCGGTACGGCGTCACCACCGACGTCCGCCGCCAGCTCGGCACCCTCGCCCTGGGCGCGCAGCAGATGGTCGCCCTGGCCCGGGCCGTGATGATCGACGCCAAGGTCGTCATCATGGACGAACCCACCTCGTCGCTGGAACCCCGCGAGGTGGAGACCCTGTTCGGGGTGATCCGGGAGCTGCACGCCCAGGGCATCGGGATCGTCTACGTCAGCCACCGCCTCGACGAGCTCTACCGGATCTGCGACACCGTCACGATCCTGCGCGACGGCCGGGTCGTGCACACCGGCCAGCTCGCCGAGCTGGAACGCATCCGGCTGGTCTCGCTCATGCTGGGCCGGGACATGTCCGCCGTCCGCCGCGAGGGGTTCACCGGGTTCGCCGGCGAGCACGCCACCGCGGCGGACGCGGCCCCGGTGCTGGAGGTCGCCGGCCTGACCAGCCGGCGCAAACTGCACGACATCAGCTTCGCCGTCCGGCCCGGCGAGGTGGTCGGGCTGGGCGGCCTGCTGGGCGCCGGGCGGAGCGAGACGATCAAGGCGATCGGCGGGGCGTACCCGGTGGACAGCGGCCGCGTCACGGTCGGCGGCAAAGAGCTGAAACGGCCGACCACCGTACGGGCGGTACGGGCCGGCATCGCGACGCAGCCCGAGGACCGCAAGGCCGAGGGCATCGTGGCCGGGCTGTCCGTCCGGGAGAACATCGCTCTCGCGGTGCTGCCCCGGCTGAGCGCGTTCGGCCTGGTCTCGGACCGCAAGATCGACGAGGTCGTCCGCACCTACATGGACCGGTTGCAGATCAAGGCGTCCAGCCCGGATCAGCGGGTCGGCGACCTGTCCGGCGGCAACCAGCAGAAGGTGCTGCTCGCCCGGCTCCTGGCCACCCGGCCGCGGATATTGCTGCTGGACGAGCCGACCCGCGGCATCGACGTCGGCGCCAAGGCCGAGGTCCAGTCGCTCATCGACGAGCTGGCCGGCGAGGGCCTCGGCGTGGTGCTGGTCTCCTCCGACGCGGAGGAGCTGATCGAGGGCGCCGACCGGGTGGTGGTGCTGCGGGACGGCGCGGTCGTCGGCGAGCTGCGCGACGCGGACGTCACCACCGAGGCGCTGCTGGAGACGATCGCCGCCGCGGCGGTAGTGGAGGCCTCCGATGACGAGTGAGTCAGTGGCCACCCGGCCCGGAATCGACCTCGCCCGGATCCGGGCCTGGCTGCCGGCGTACGGCGTCTACGCGGCGATCGTGCTGCTGGTGCTCTACAACGTGGCGTTCACGCCGAACTTCCTGGCCTGGAGCAACCTGCGCATCCAGCTGATCCAGGTCGCCCCGGTGGTCATCGTGGCGCTCGGCATGGCGCTGGTCATCGGCACCGAGGGCATCGACCTGTCGGTCGGCTCGGTGATGGCGCTGGCCGCCGCGCTCATCCCGCTCTACCTGGGTTACGGCGTGGTCGCGGCGATCCTCATCTCGCTGATCGCCGGTGTCCTGGTGGGGCTGGTCAACGGCACGCTGGTCGCCCGGGTCGGGCTGCAACCGATCGTGGCCACCCTCGCCCTGTTCGTCGGCGGCCGGGGGCTGGCCCTGGTCATCTCCGGCGGCCAGCTCAAGGACATCCGCAACGACGACCTGATCTTCCTCGGCTCGGGCGACTTCCTCGGCCTGCCGATGCTGGTCTGGATCGCCGCGCTGCTGGTGCTGGTCGTCGCGTTCATCGTGCGGCGCACGGTCTTCGGCCGGCGGCTGCTGGCCATCGGCGGCAACCGGCCGGCCACCGAGCTGGCCGGCGTGCCGGTCAAGCGGGTGCTGATCACCGTGTACGTGATCTGCTCGGTGCTCGCCTCGATCGCCGGTCTGCTCGCGGTCGCCCGTATCCAGTCCAGTGACGCCTCCGCGGTCGGCCTGCTCATCGAGCTCTCCGCGATCACCGCCGTGGTCGTCGGCGGCACCCCGCTGACCGGCGGCCGGGTCCGGGTCCTGGGCACCGTGGCCGGCGCGCTGCTCATGCAGCTGGTGGTGGCCACGATGATCAAGCACAACCTGCCGTCGTCCAGCACCGAGATGGTGCAGGCGGCCATCATCCTCATCGCCGTGTACGCCGCCCGAGAGAGGAAGGCCCGGTGACTCCCATCGTGTCGGACCCCGAGGCCCCCGCGGCCGCCGTCGCCGCCGACGTCCGCCGGGCCGAACGCACCGACCGCATCGTCAGCCTGGTCCAGCGCCAGGGCGCTCTGGCGGTGCTCGTCGTGGTCGTGCTGATCGCCGCGGCCTCGTTCCCGAACTTCCGCAGCTTCGACAACGCCGCCACCGTGCTGGTGGCGGCCGCCCCGCTCGCGCTGATCGCGCTCGGCATGACGTTCGTGATCATCACCGGGGGCATCGACCTGTCGGTCGGCTCGCTGTACGTGCTGGGCGGGGTCGTCTCGGCGTACGCGTCGCAGTGGGGGCTGCTGCCGGCGTTCCTGGCCCCGCTGGTCGTCTGCGGGCTGATCGGCGTGCTGAACGGGATCCTGATCGCCTACACCAGGATGGCGCCGTTCATCGTCACGCTCGCGGCCCTGCTCGGCGCGCGCGGGCTGATGCGGGCGATCAGTGCCGAGGGCTCCACGACGTACCTGGTCAAGAGCGACGCCGTCCGCAGCTTCGGCACCGGCTCGTTCCTCGGCATCGGCTACCCGGTCTGGCTGGTCGTGGTGGTCTTCGCGCTCGGCATGATCCTGCTGGCCCGGACCCGGTTCGGCCACGCGGTCCACGCGGTCGGCGGCAGCGAGGACGCGGCGGCGCTGATGGGCATCGCGGTACGCCGCACCAAGGTCTGGGTCTACGTCATGTCCGGCCTGCTCGCCGGCCTGGCCGGGGCGATCAACGCGGCCAAGCTGGGCTCCGGCGTGACCGTGCTGGGCATCGGCCTGGAGCTGGACGCGATCGCCGCCGTGGTCATCGGCGGCACCCTGCTGACCGGCGGCGCGGGCACCATCACCGGCACCATCGCGGGCGTGCTGCTGCTCGGCGTGATCCAGAACATGATCAACCAGGTCGGCAACGTGCCGAGCAGCTACCAGCAGCTCATCAGCGGCGCGTTCCTCGCGGTGGTGGTGGTCGCCCAGACCTACCTGGCCAGGTTGCGCCGGGTGACCTGAGACAATGGGATCATGAAGCCCACCTTCGTGTACGACGGCGACTGCTCGTTCTGCACCAGCTGCGCGCAGTTCATCGAACGCCGCATCCCGTCGCACGCCACCGTGGTGCCGTGGCAGTTCGCCGACCTCGACCGGCTGGGCCTGACGCTCGAGCAGGTCGAGGAGGCGGTGCAGTGGGTCGGCCCCGACGGCACGATCGCCTCGGGCCCGGACGCGATCGCCCTGCTGCTGCGCGACGCGGGCCGCCTGTGGGAGGTCCCGGGGCGCGCGCTGCAGCTGAAGCCGGTCGGCCTGCTGGCGTGGCCGGCGTACCGCTGGATCGCGGGCCACCGCCACCTGCTGCCCGGCGGCACCGCGGCCTGCTCACTCCCCCGGGCCCAGCGCGACAAGCTCTACGGCACCGCAGCTCAGTAGGCGTAGCGGCGGACCGACTCCGGGTGGATGACGACGCGCAGCTGGTCGCCGGACAGCAGCGCGGCCAGGTCGGCGGCCCGGGTCGGGTCGTCCAGGTCCCAGTAGCGGGCAGCGAGGCGGGCGGCCAGGTCGTGGGCGCCGTCGGTCTCCACCGTGGTGCGGCCGGCGACGGACACCCAGCGCTCGCGCTCCCCGACCGGGGCGGCGACGACGATCGAGGCGCGGGGGTCGCGGCGCTGGCGGCGCACCTTCAGCGACTCCGGCTCGGTGAAGAACTGGACCGTCCCGTCCGCGGTGGCCTCGAACCACACCGGCCGGGGCTCCGGTGGCACGTTTCCGGTGGCCACGGTCAGGAAGCCGTGCAGCGGGCGGGCGAGGAACTCGAGGTCTTCGGCGGTCAGGCTCGATGAAGTGCTCATGACCCGATTCAACCTCATCCGGCGGGTAGCTCAGTTCAGGTGGGCGGTGCCGAGCACATGTCCATCGTGGTCGGCCACCGCGACCGCGCTCACGTTGCGCAGCTGGATCGAGCTGGCCCCGGTGACCTTGGCGTTGCCGCTGGGGGTCGGACCCCAGATCGCGGCCTGCTCGACCGTGCCGTCGGCCCGGCTCACCCGGCACACGAACGGGCCCTGGCCGCGCAGCCTGGAGACGGTCAGGTCGATCGACACCCCCCAGGTCTTGCCGGTGAGCACCGCCTGACCGGCGAGGCCACTGCCGTCCTCCGCCTCGAAGACAGCGGTGACCGCGGGCTGGCCCGGGCCCCGGCTCTGGCTCTGGCTCGGCGCGGCGATCGGCGGCCCGGCCGGCGGGTCCTGGTCCCGGGTGGCGATCACGCCGACGCCGGCCGCGACGACCAGCACGGCCGCGGCCACGGC
>NZ_JBEZGQ010000267.1:0-9325 GCF_040650095.1 Actinoplanes sp. NPDC048791
CGGCGGTGACCGGCACGAGTCGCTGCGCTACGCCGCGCGGATCGAGGCCGGCCTGCGGCAGTTCCTCACCGAGGGCGGCTTCGGCGCCTTCACCACCAACTTCGAGGACCTGGGCGGGCTGCGCCAGCTGCCCGGCCTGGCCGTGCAGCGGCTGATGGCCGACGGCTACGGCTTCGGCGGCGAGGGCGACTGGAAGACCTCCGCGCTGCTCGCGGCGGTCAAGGCGATGGGTACGGGCACCGGCCGCGGCACCTCGTTCATGGAGGACTACACCTACCACTTCGGCCCGGGTGAGCAGAAGATCCTCGGCGCGCACATGCTCGAGGTCTGCCCGAGCATCGCCGCCGACCGGCCGTCCTGCGAGATCCACCCGCTGGGCATCGGCGGCCGGGAGGACCCGGTGCGGCTGGTCTTCGACGCCGCGCCCGGCCCCGGTGTGGTGATCGGCATGGCCGACCTCGGCGACCGGTTCCGGCTGGTGGCCAACGCCATCGAGGTCACCGCGCCGGACGAGCCGCTGCCCAAGCTGCCGGTGGCCCGCGCGGTCTGGAAGCCGGCCCCGTCCCTGGCCACCTCGGCCGAGTCCTGGCTGACCGCCGGCGGACCGCACCACACCGTGCTCACCCAGGCTGTCGGGGCGGAGCCGCTGCGCGACTTCGCCACGATGCTCAACACTGAACTTCTGCTCATCGACGAGAACACGACCACGCACGACTTCGCCGACCGCGTCCGGTGGAACCAGGCGTACTACCGGCAATACGCGCGGTAAGTACGTATCGCCTGCGTAACAACAGTGTCGAGAAATGTTTACTTATGATCGCACGTGCGGGAAAGTTGCCCGGTCGTGCGCCCACCATCGCAAGGAGAGAACGATGAAGTTGACCCGGCTCGCGTCAGTGGCCACGGCCATGACGCTTTCGGTGGCCCTGGCCGCCTGTGGCTCAAGTGAGAAGACGGCCGACTCGCAGGCCTCCGGTGCTGCCGACAACAAGGGCGCGCTGATCGGCGTGACCATGCCGACGCGTTCCTCCGAGCGGTGGATCGGTGACGGTGACAACCTCAAGAAGCAGCTCGAGGCCAAGGGCTACAAGGTCGACCTGCAGTACGCCGAGGACGACATCCCCACCCAGGTGAACCAGCTGGACAACCAGATCACCCGGGGCGCCAAGCTGCTGATCATCGCGTCGATCGACGGCACGGCGATCACCACGCAGCTGCAGAGCGCCAAGGAGAACAACATCCCGGTCATCGCCTACGACCGGCTGATCCGTGACAGCCCGAACGTGGACTACTACGCCACCTTCGACAACTTCAAGGTCGGTGTCCAGCAGGCGACCTCGCTGCTGGTCGGCCTGAAGCTGCTCAAGGAGGACGGCACCACCAAGGGCGACGCGAAGGGCCCGTTCAACGTCGAGCTGTTCGCCGGCTCCCCGGACGACAACAACGCGACCTTCTTCTTCAACGGCGCGATGTCGGTCCTCAAGCCGTACATCGACAACAAGACCCTGGTGGTCAAGAGCGGCCAGACCGACTTCAAGAAGGTCGCCATCCTGCGCTGGAAGCCGGCCGTCGCCCAGGACCGCATGGAGAACCTGCTGACCTCGACGTACAAGGGCGGCGCCAAGGTCGACGGCGTGCTGTCGCCGTACGACGGCCTGAGCATCGGCATCCTCTCCGCGCTCAAGAGCAACGGCTACGGCACCGCCGGCCAGCCGTACCCGGTCGTCACCGGCCAGGACGCCGAGCAGGCGTCGGTCAAGTCGATCATCGCCGGTGAGCAGTTCGCCACCATCTACAAGGACACCCGCAAGCTCGCCGACACCACCGTGCAGATGGCCGACGCTGTTCTCAAGGGCCAGAAGCCCACGACGAACAACGACAAGGACTACGACAACGGTGTCAAGGTCGTCCCGGCCCAGCTGCTGGACTCGGTGATCGTCTACAAGAGCAACTACAAGAAGGAGCTCGTCGACTCGGGCTACTACAAGGAGTCGGACCTCCAGTAATCCGTACCGGTGCCCGCCGCCCCACCCGGCGGCGGGCACCGCCTCCTTCGCGCGCGTGCGACCCTGGGGAGTTCCATGAGCGACACCATCCTGCGGATGCAGGACATCACCAAGACGTTTCCCGGGGTCAAAGCGCTCCAGGACGTCAATCTGACCGTACGTCGCGGCGAGATCCACGCGATCTGCGGCGAGAACGGCGCCGGCAAGTCCACCCTGATGAAGGTGCTGTCCGGGGTCTATCCGCACGGCTCCTACGACGGTGAGATCACCTTCGAGGGCGAGGAGTGCCGGTTCTCCGGGATCCGCGACAGCGAGCACCGCGGCATCGTCATCATCCACCAGGAGCTGGCGCTGGCCCCGCAGCTGTCCATCGCCGAGAACATCTTCCTCGGCAACGAGCAGGCCACCCGCGGCCTCATCGACTGGAACCGCACCAACCACGCCGCAGCCCAGCTGCTGGCGCGGGTGGGCCTGCACGAGAGCCCGGTGACCCCGATCCTGGAGCTCGGCGTCGGCAAGCAGCAGCTCGTCGAGATCGCCAAGGCTCTGTCCAAGGAGGTCCGGCTGCTCATCCTCGACGAGCCGACCGCGGCGCTCAACGACGAGGACTCGGCGCACCTGCTCGGCCTGCTGCGCGGGCTGCGCGACGAGGGCATCACCTGCGTGATCATCTCGCACAAGCTCAACGAGGTCATGGCGATCGCCGACCGGGTGACCATCCTGCGCGACGGCCGCACGATCTCCACCCTGGACCTGGCGACCGACGAGGTCACCGAGGACAAGATCATCTCCGGCATGGTGGGCCGCGACCTCGACCACCGCTACCCGCCGCACGAGTCGCACGTGGGCGAGGAGGTGCTGCGGATCGAGGACTGGACCGTGCACAGCCCGACCCAGCACGGCCGGGTGGTGGTCAGCAACGCCAACCTGAGCCTGCGCCGCGGCGAGATCGTCGGGCTGGCCGGGCTGATGGGCGCCGGGCGTACCGAGCTGGCGATGAGCGTCTTCGGCCGCTCCTACGGCATCGGGATCTCCGGGCGGATCATCAAGGACGGCAAGGAGATCCACCTGCGCTCGGTGCGCGACGCGATCAACCACGGCATCGCGTACGCGACCGAGGACCGCAAGCGGTACGGCCTGAACCTCATCGAGGACATCAAGCGCAACATCTCCGCGGCCGCCCTGGGCAAGCTGGCCAAGCGCGGCTGGGTGGACGAGAACGAGGAGTTCAAGACCGCCGGCGCCTTCCGCAAGAGCATGAACATCAAGGCGCCGAGCGTGCTGAGCATCACCGGCAAGCTCTCCGGGGGCAACCAGCAGAAGGTCGTGCTGTCCAAGTGGATCTTCACGAACCCGGACGTGCTGATCCTCGACGAGCCCACCCGCGGCATCGACGTCGGCGCCAAGTACGAGATCTACACGATCATCAACCGGCTCGCCGACGAGGGCAAGGCGGTGCTGGTCATCTCCTCCGAGCTGCCCGAGCTGCTCGGGATCTGCGACCGGATCTACACGCTGTCGGCGGGCCGGATCACCGGTGAGGTGCCGCGCGCCGAGGCCACCCAGGAGAACCTGATGACGCTGATGACCAAGGGAACGGAGTAACCGCGATGTCTGTCGCACCCACCAACGCCGACTACGCGGTGGCCGAGTCACCAGCGGCACCGGCCGGCCCGACCGGGGACTCACCCCGCCGGTACAACCTGAACCTGCGCCAGAGCGGCATCTACATCGCGTTCGCGCTGATCGTCGTGCTGTTCACCGTGCTCACCGGCGGTGACCTGCTGGCGCCGCAGAACATCAGCAACATCATCGTGCAGAACTCGTACATCCTGATCCTGGCGATCGGGATGATCCTGATCATCATCGCCGGGCACATCGACCTGTCCGCCGGCTCGGTGGTCGCGGTCTGCGGCGCGGTCGCGGCCGTCCTGATGGTCGAGCAGAACGTGCCCTGGCCGCTGGCGCTGCTCATCACGCTGGTCGTCGGTGGTCTGATCGGCGCCTGGCAGGGCTACTGGATCGCCTACTTCGGCATCCCGGCCTTCATCGTCACGCTGGCCGGCATGCTGCTGTTCCGCGCGCTGACCCTGACCATCCTGGGCAACCGCGGCATCGGCCCGTTCCCGGACGAGGTCCGCACGCTGTCGAACGGCTTCACCGAGGGCTACCTGGGCAACGTCGGTCTCGGCGCGCTCGGCGGCGCCGACCTGTTCAGCCTGCTGGTCGGCGTGATCGCGGTCGGCGGCATCGTCTTCACCCAGTGGCGCACCCGCTCGGCCCGCCAGCAGTACGGCCAGGTCGTCGACCCGCTGCCGCTGTTCATCGGCCGGATCGCGGTGGCCTCGTTCCTGGTCATCGCCGTCATCGTGCAGCTGGCCCGGTTCAAGAACCTGCCCTGGGTGCTGGTGCTGCTGGCGTTCCTGGTGCTGGCGTACTCGCTGCTGACCAACCGGGCGGTCTTCGGCCGGCAGATCTACGCGGTCGGCGGCAACCTGCAGGCCGCGACGCTGTCCGGCGTCAAGGTCAAGTCGGTCATCTTCTGGATCTTCGTGAACATGGGCGTGCTGGCCGCCCTGGCCGGCGTGATCTTCGCCGGCCGGCTCAACCAGGCGAACCCGACGGCCGGCGCCAACTTCGAGCTGGACGCCATCGCGGCGGCCTTCATCGGCGGCGCGGCGGTCCAGGGCGGCGTCGGCAAGGTGGTCGGAGCCATCACCGGTGGCCTGATCATGGGTGTGATCAACAACGGCATGTCGCTGATCGGTGCCCAGAGCGAAACGGTCCTGCTGGTCAAGGGTGCAGTCCTGCTGGCCGCAGTGGCCTTCGACGTCTGGAGCAAGCGCCGCGCCGGCGCTTCCCGTTAGGGAGGTTCCGGGCGACGGGTGATAGGGGAGAAACTGACGAGGCCCATTGGGGGACCGCCCCCGTTTAGCAAGTACGGCCCCGAAACTTCCGGCCGCTGACCCCTCCTGGGCCCCCGCCAAGGTGGTGTCATGACGCAATAAATATCGGAGATAACCGGTCATAACCGGGCGTTGTGTGCGGTAACAAATTCCGGAAGTGTTCCGGGAACCATTGTTTCCGCAATGTTGCCATGCCAGCATGACGGTGGCATTGAAACCCGTCGTTCTTTGGATCAGCTCGTGTGATCCGAGAAGGAGGCCATCGTGGCAATCCCCCCTCCTGTCCCCTCCGCCGGCTCCCCGGGGCGCCGTTCGTTACGGGCCCGCGCGCTGCTCGCCGGGGCCGTCGCCGTCGTCGCGGCAGCCGGCGCGGTAACGCTGATGCCGAACGCGAACGCCGCAGAGTCCACCCTCGGCGCGGCGGCGGCGCAGTCGGGCCGCTACTTCGGTACGGCGATCGCCGCCAGCCGGCTCAGTAACTCGACGTACGCCACGATCGCCGGCCGCGAGTTCAACATGATCACCGCCGAGAACGAGATGAAGCCGGACGCGACCGAGCCCAACCGGGGCCAGTTCAACTTCAGCGCCGGCGACCAGATCTACAACTGGGCGACCCAGCGCGGCCTGAAGGTGCGCGGGCACACCCTGGCCTGGCACGCCCAGCAGCCCGGTTTCTGGGGCAGCCTCAGCGGCAGCGGTCTGCGCCAGGCGATGATCGACCACATCAACGGCGTGATGGCCCACTACAAGGGCAAGCTCGCGTACTGGGACGTGGTCAACGAGGCGTTCGAGGAGAACGGCAGCCGCCGCAACTCGAACCTGCAGCAGACCGGCAACGACTGGATCGAGGCCGCGTTCCGCGCCGCCCGGGCCGCCGACCCCGCGGTCAAGCTCTGCTACAACGACTACAACATCGAGAACTGGACGTACGCCAAGACGCAGGGCGTCTACAACCTGATCCGCGACTTCAAGTCCCGCGGCGTACCGATCGACTGCGTGGGCCTGCAGACCCACTTCACCGGGGGCAGCTCCCTGCCGGGCAACTTCCAGACGACGCTGTCGAGCTTCGCCGCGCTGGGCGTGGACGTGGCCCTGACCGAGGTCGACGTCACCAACTCGTCCACCTCGCAGTACGCCGGACTGACCCAGGCCTGCCTGAACGTGCCCCGCTGCGTCGGCATCACCGTCTGGGGCGTACGCGACAGCGACTCCTGGCGCTCCAACGAGAACCCGCTGCTGTTCGACGGCAACGGCAACAAGAAGGCCGCGTACACCTCGGTCCTGAACGCCCTGAACGCGGCCGGCCCGGTCACGCCGTCCTCGCCGACGTCGGGCCCCGGCTCCCCGACGCCCTCGACCCCGCCGGCTTCGGGCGGCCGGATCGTCGGCGCCCAGTCGGGCCGATGCCTGGACGTACCGAACGCAACCCAGAACAACGGCACGCGGGTCCAGCTCTACGACTGCAACGGCGGCACCAACCAGGCGTGGACCCTGACCTCGAGCAAGCAGCTGACCGTCTACGGCAGCAGGTGCCTGGACGCGGCGGGCTCGGCCAACGGCTCGGCCGTGCAGATCTACAGCTGCAACGGCCAGACCAACCAGCAGTGGAACGTCAACAGCAACGGCACCATCACGGGCGTGCAATCGGGACGCTGCCTCGACGTCTGGGGCACCGGCAACGGCCAGCAGGTCCAGATCTACGACTGCAACAGCGGGGCGAACCAGCGGTTCAGCCTCAGCTGACCTGACGCGGACGATCGCGGTGTGGCGGCAGTGACTTGCCGCCACACCGTTTCGCCGTCCGAGGTCCGGAAGTTTGGGACAGTGAACCCATGGTGCCCACACTGATGCTGGTGGGCCTGGTGCTCGGCCGCTGGTGGCGTACGACCCTGGTGGCCGCCACGCTGGGCTGGCCCATCCTGCTGCTCGCCGACGACCTGATCGAACCGGGCTGGAACATCGCCGCGGCGGCGGGCGTATCGGCGGCCAACACAGCTGCCGGCATCCTGGTCCATCAAGCGATCCGCTGGGCCGTACGCCGCGCGACCACCCGCGACCAGAGCAACCAACCCGAGCGACCCGGCCCTGAGTAGCTGTGGACAACGCCTGCCAACCTGGTGACAAACAGTAAATAGACGACTACGCCGCGTCTTGCTGGGGGTTGTGGTGACAGCGCTTGAACGTCGTCCCCGTGGGTTTCGCGGTTCCACGAAGATGCGGGCCGCAGTAGTCGTGGCGGGGTTGCTTCTCGCCATCGTCCTGGTGTTGTTCTTTCCCTTGCTGATCGTGCATCTCTCCGGGCTGCCGTGGGATCGCCTGGCCGACGTCGGGGACGCCTACGGTGGCGCTTCCGCCTTGTTGTCCGCGGTGGCCTTGTGCGGTGTCGGTGCGTCGCTGGTCTACCAGCAACGACAGCTCCGGCAGGAGATGGTGATGATCCGGCGCCAGCAGCACTTCGAACTCGTGCGGCTGGGCATCGACGATATCGAGCTACTGCGTGCGGTCGATCAGGACCTTGCCGATTCTTCGGACGGCCGGCAGCAGGCGTACCTCAATCTCATGACGAACTACTGGCACTCCATGTGGGAACTCGGCGAGATCGATGACGAGGAGTTGCGGGAGTTGGCATCGTCGATCTTCCGTGGAGAGCTGGGCCGTCGCTGGTGGGCGAAGTACGGCGAAAGCTGGATCGGAACGCGGCGACGGCCGGGCCGTCGCCGCTTCATCGACATGATGTCCGAGGTGTGCGCCGCGGAAAGTGCGGCCGCCGCGGTCCCGGTCGCCGCGCCGGAGCGGACTGTGGATCGTCGCCGGGTCGCGGTCATGGCAGCCGCGGTCGCGATCGTCGCTGCGACCATCGGCGTCAGATCTCTGCGGCTGCGGGTTACCGCCGGCTGAGGTGGTCGATCTTCACGGCTTCGATGAAGTCCGCCCAGGCCGAGGTATCGAAGGAGAGCGTCCCTCCCTGCGGGTTCTTGGAGTCACGGACGTAGATGTTCCCGTCGTGGCCGAATGCCGTTTCGAGGCAGTGGCTGGCGCCGGCCGATCGTGTGCTCTTGAACCAGTTCTTGCGCAGGGCGAGCGTCACTCGGATCTCCATTCACGAAAAAGGCAAACCTTGGCCTTAACGAGTGGACGACCGGAAGGGGACCTGTAACTCACAAGCTAGTACAAAATCACCCTAAAGGCCCGTTATATCCCGTGGGTCAGCGGGCCGTAGCGAGGCCGAATCCGGCCGGGGAGACCTCCGGGAAGACCTCGGCCAGCGACCCGAAACCGCACCGCTTCTGCAGGATCTCGCCGATCACCGCGCGATAGTCCGTCGTCGCCGCCAGGTCGCCGGCGACCAGTGCGCCCGCCGCCAGCCCCGGCCATGTGCCGTACACCGTGCCGCCGCGCACGCCGCCGCCCATCAGCAGCATCGCGTTCCCGTGGCCGTGGTCGACCCCGCGCGACGCGTTCTCCGCCACCCGCCGGCCGAACTCGCTGACCGTCACCACCGTCACCGACGCCATGCCGGCCGGGCCCAGGTCGGCCGCGAACGCCGCCAGCGCCGTTGAGGTTTCGAGGAGGTTGTCGTACATGCGCTGGCCCTTGACCGCCGTGCCCAGGCCTTCGTGCATGTCCCAGTCGCCGGAGTCGACCGCCGCCGCGGCCAGGCCCACCTTCGCCTTGATCAGCCGGGCCACGTCCTTGAGGGCGTTGCCCAGGGGCGTCGCCGGGTAGGCCGCGCCGTTCGCCGGTGCGTACGCGGTCGCGCGTACCCCGGTGGTTGCCGTCAGGGCCGCGTCCGCCGCCAGGGCGGGACCGGCCAGCAGGCCGGGCGCGGTCGCGTACATCTTGCGCAGCGACGCCGCCATCGGGCGGTTCGCGCTCTCGCCGGCCAGCGTGAAGCCGTCGACCGAGGCCATCGACACGTCGGAGAAGGCGCCGCCGAAGAGCCGGGCCGGCATCGCGTTGCCCATCGCCACCGCGGCGAGCGGGCCGGTGGCGCCCGTCAGGCCCAGCATCCGGTCCAGCCAGCCGCTGCGCAGGGACGTGCCCGCGGCCGCGCGTTCCATCTCCTCCATGGCGGCGAAGTGCGAGCGGGTCGGGTTCGGCTGGCCGACCGCGTGCACCGCGGCCAGGCTGCCGTTCTTCCACATCGGCAGCAGCGGGGCCAGGCCCGGGTGCAGGCCGAACATGCTGTTGCCGCCGATCGCCTGGCTCTTCGGCAGGGCGATCGTCGGGCGGGCCTTGTAGTAGTCCGGGTCGCCGATCGGGGCGATCGCCGACAGGCCGTCGAAGCCGCCGCGCAGCGACAGCACCACGAGGGTGTCGCCGGTGTAGCCCTCGGCGGCGTACGCCAGCCGGGTGGACAGCCCCTCGCCGACCAGGCCGGCCAGCGCCCCGGCGGCGCCGGCCGCGAGCCCG
>NZ_JBEZGQ010000268.1:0-9251 GCF_040650095.1 Actinoplanes sp. NPDC048791
GCGCCGCTGGGCCTTCTCGGTCGCGGTCGGCACCCGGACCTTGCCGCCGGCCTCGACCGCGGGCGGCACCGGAGGCGCCGACCTACCGGCGGGCAGGCCGTGATTCTTGGTCGCCGTGGCCGGCAGCGGGCTGTTGACCGGGCCCGCACCCGGTGTCGCCGACGGCGCGGCCGAGGCCCGCGCAGACGGCAGGACGAAGAGGAAAGAAATGACGAGTGCCCAGATCAGGGCATGGCTGAGCAGCCGGAACCGGCTGGAAACGCGCACGATGCACTCCCCCGTGGAGATGGCGTTGCAGTCCGCAAGCACCCTTACGCATCGATGCTGATCAACACATCCACCGAACGGTCCATGATGGGAGCGCTCCCATCATGTGGTCGACCGGTCCCCGATCTCTGCGGCGCCGGGCCGGGCTCAGTACTCCTTCTTGATGACGAAGTAGGAGCCGCGGATGGTGCCGGCGAGCTTCGACTTCTGCCGGGCGAACTTGAACGCCCCGAGCTCCTCCGGAACGTCCATGCCGTCGGAGAGCTTGAAGCCGACCGCCCGCTTCCCGCCGTCGTCGATCGTGTACATCACGTTGATCGACAGGCCGCTCTGGTAGAAGACGTAGGCCATCCGGATGTTCTCGACCTGGAAGGCCGTCGCCTCGAGCGGCGGGGAGGAGATGACGAGGCCGCGTTCCTCCTCGAGGATGCGGCTCACCCAGGCGATGGTCGACTGGGCCTCGCCGGCGGGCTCCACCGTGAAAGTGTGGTCGTACTTGTTCTTGAAATAGCGGGCCTCGTTCGCCCGCAGACCGGCCAGCGCATCCGCAACCGGCGACGACTCCAGGCCGACGGTCGAAACGGTGCCGAAGTCCACCGCATAAGACATGACAGTTCTCCTCAGCTTTGCGTTTTGGGGGTGAGCAGGTAGTCGTCGGCCTCGGGGCTCCACTTGAGGTCGACCGCGTTGCTTGTCGCTGCTGCTTTGCAGAATTGGAGGAAGCTCCGGTAGCCCAGCTTCTTCTCGCTGAAGTCCGGCGCCACCTTGCGGACCTGGTTCTTCAGGCCTGACAGCGCCGCGGCGCCGGTGCTTCCGGCCAGGTCGGAGACCACGCCGCGGAGCAGTGCGAATGCCGCCTCCCGGTCCCCGTGCTCCGGCAGCGCCACTTCCGGGTCGCCCTTGGCCGAGCCGCCGCCGATCAGTTCGACCACGTTGTGCCCGGCCAGGTAGCGCAGCATTTCGCCGAACGCCCGGAAGCCGTAGTCCGCCTCGTTGAAAGTCGGGTCCTTCCGCAGCAGCGTCCGCTTGAGCGTCGACGCAGTCACCGTCCCGCTGGAACTGCGCTGCAATCCCGCCACCGTCTGCGCGACCAGGGCAGACAGCGTCTCCACGTCCCGTACCGGCTCGCTTGGGGCCGGCTGCGGCTCCTGGACCACCACCGCCGGGATCTCCACACCCTCGAGGCGGTCGTAATAGAGGAACTCGTCGCACGCCGGGGGCAGCAGCTTCGATGTTGATCTCTCGACCCCCACCCCGATCACCCGCTTGTTGAGCTCGCGCAGCTTGTGCACCAGTGGAGTGAAATCGCTGTCGCCCGTGCACAGCACGAAGGTCGAGATGTACGACCGCTCGAACGCCACCTCCAGCGCGTCCACCACCATTTTGATGTCCGCCGCGTTCTTGCGGGAGGCGCCCATCCGCTGCGGGATGTCGATGAGTTCGACGTGCGAGCGGGTCAGCATGCGGCGGTCCTCGTCGAAGTACGACCAGTCGGCGTAGGCCCGGCGGACCACCACCCGGCCCCGCTCGGCGAGCGCGTCGGCCACCGGGCGCAGTTCGAAGGGCATGCCGCCCAGGTGGTCACGGGCGCTGATGGCCAGGTTCTCGTAGTCCAGGAACATCGCGATGCGCTCTTCGTGATCCACCCGGTCAGCGTACGCATGCCGGAGAGCCCCGCGGACGAAGCGTGAGAGGATCCCGCCCATGGAAAACGACCGGCTCGCCCTCGCGCAGGACCGTACGACCGCCGCCGCGACGCTTTACGAGCTGGCCTCCGACCCCTCCGTTCAGGTCCGCGCCGCCGTCGCCGCCCGGCCGGACGCGCCGGCGGAGGCGCTGCGGCCGCTCGCCCGTGATCGTGACCGCACCGTCCGGCAGGCGGTCGCCGGGAATCCGGCCACCAGCCAGGGCAATCTGCTGCGCCTCGTCGGCGACGCCGACCGGTGGGTGCGCTGGGCGGTCGCGGCCAACCCGTCGTGCGATGCCCGGGTACGCCAGGTGATGGTGAAGGCGCAGGACAAGGAGTTGCGCGGGCTGCTCGCCGAGATGGGTGAGCTCGAGCCGGAGCTGGCCGCGATCCTCGTCAAGGACGCCTCCCCCGAGGTGCGGGAGCGGCTGGCCAGTCACACGTTCGACCCGGACGTGATCGCCGCTCTCCTCCAGGACCGGACCGTACGGGTGCGCAAGGGTCTCGCCATCAACGAGCAGACCACCGCCGAGCACCGGCACGCCCTGGCCCAGGACTCGTCGCCCGACGTCCGCGCCGCGCTGGTCCGGGCGTTGCCGCTGGACGAAGCGGACCTGCAGACCCTGGTCAACGACCGGTCGGTGGAGGTGCGGCGTTCGCTGGCCACCTCGGCCGTCACCCCGCCGCACATCCGGCAGGCGCTGGAGAACGACGCCGACGAGACGGTGGCCGAAGATGCCCGCCGGTATCGGGCCACCGCCGCACCCGTGACGGCGCCCCGCCCCGGGAACCGCCGGCCGATCGGCAAGCGTTTCCCGGGCCGGGCCGGCCGCTGATCAGCCGGCGGTGAGCTGGAGTGCTCCCCGGAGCAGGGCCACAGCCTGGGGCGCGACCGCCGTCTCGTCCAGCGGGCGGGCCGGGTCGGACAGCATCAGGCTCGCCGTGACGAGGTCACCGTCGGCGGCGCGGGCGAAGTAGTTGAGCGTCAGCACGCCCGGCTCCGATCCGCCCTTGAACCACACGGTCGGGAACTCCGCCGCGGGCAGGGCGACTCCGCCGTCGTTGATGGTCAGAGCCGCGTTCACCGCGGGCTCGTGCTGCCGCCACAGGCCGGCGTACGCCTGGCACATGTCCACCGGTGAGCCGAACCATTCCACCTTGTCGATCATCCGCGGGTTCGGCCAGGCGGTGATCGACGTGAGCGGGACCCGGTCGAGCAGCGGCAGCATCCGCGCCCGCAGGGCCGGGCTCAGGGCGGCGTACGACGCCGCGGCGGCCGGGTAGTGCCACCCCTTGAGCGCGAAGAATTCGCGGGTGGTCAGCACCGGGGCGTTCGGCGCCGAGTTGCCGAAGCGGGTGAACTGCCGCCGCACCGCCTCCCGGCCGACCTGGTGGATCAGGTGGTCGGTGGCCGTGTTGTCGCTGATGGCGATCATGTTGTCGGCGTACTCGGCGAGGGTGTGCACGGTGCCGTCCGGCTCGTTCTGCATGACGCCCGACGGCAGCGACTTCCAGGCCGGGTTCAGCGGCAACTCGGTGTCCCAGGACAGCCGGCCGGACTTCACGGCCTCGGCGAGAGCGCCCAGCACGTACAGCTTGAAGGCCGAACCGAGTGGCCGTACCGTGTCGGGATTTTTGCCGTGCACCAGCCGGCAGCCGGACGGCGAGATCCGCATGGCCGCGAAAGACACCCGCGGCGCGAGAGTGCGCAGGCTGCTGTCGACGGCGGTCCAGGTGGTCGGGGCCGGCAGGTACGGCGTCAGGCGCAGTCCGGTGATCAAGCCGGACGGGTTGACGGTGAGGCTGACCAGCAGTGTGCCGGCGGGGCTGGTCACGAGCTGGCGCAGCTGCGTCGGTGACGACGAGATGACCGCGGCCGGCGCGAACGGCGCCAACGGGCGCAGCGCCTCGTTCGGATCGGCGGCCAGCAGGGCCTGATCGAGGTGCTGCGCCAACTCGTCGGCCGGCACCGGCAACCGGGCCGAAGCGTCGATCAACCAGGCGAACTGGGTCTCGGCCGGCGAAGCGGCCAGGGCGGGCGCGGCCGGCAGACCGAGCGTCAGCGTCAGTGCCGCGAGGACCGCGACAATTCTCCGGACCATCAGAACCCCCGGGGGTACGGGCGAGGTCAGGCCGGCCGGATGAACAGCCCGGCCACCGTCCCCTCGCGACGGAAACTCACCTGGGCTGTGCTCTGCCCGGCCTCGAAATGCATCAGGACGTCGACCACCGTGAACTCGCCGGCGGCGTGCACCACCGGATCGCCGAACCGTTCGAACGCGCCGACGCTGCCGACGACGACCGCCCACACCGAGGCGAGCGCCCGGGTGTCGAGCTCCCGCCGCATCGTCTCGTCGAAGTCGCCGCGGACCCGGTCGAACCGGGCGGCCGCGAGGTGGGTGAGCAGGTCGAGCGCCTTGTCGCCCGCGCCGGGCAGGATCCCGGCCGACATCGGCTCACCCGTACGCGGATCGACGGGTCGCCCGAACCGCTGGAACGCCGCCTGCCGCGTGGTGCCCAAGACGTCTCCGATCTCCTGCCAGGTGTGGCCCTCGGCCCGGGCCTGATCGACCGCGGCGCGCAGGGAATCCTGGGCTTCGAGCACCTGCCGGTGCACAGCCTGTACTTCCCCGAGAGTGCCGCCGGCGCCCGGTGATGTCAAGGAAGAATTGACAGCATCGCGCTGCCGGCGGGCCGCGCTGCGACAGGTCGAGTTGCAAAACCGCTGCTTACGCCCTCGTCCGGGCCGGGCAGGAAGCGGATTACCGCAGTATTCACAGGCCACAGCACGGAATAGTAATCCGTGACAGCGCCGCACGGAATACCGCACGAAAAAGATCAGGCCGACGGAGTTGCGAGATGCCGTACCAGGAGCGTGGCCACTTGCTCGGGGGCCTGCTCGGGCAGCCAGTGGGACATCCCGGCAAGCGTCTCGAACCGATAGGGACCGTCGACGTAGCGTCCACAACGCTCGGCGGCCGCCCGGGAGATGAAGCGGTCCCCGTCGCTCCAGATGAAGAGTGTGGGCACCTCGATGTGACCGGTCCGGTCCCGCAGCCCGAACGGTATGGCCCGGTACCAGTTGATCGCGGCTCGCACAGCGGCCCGGTCGGAGGCCCTGGCGGCGTAGCGGGCCGCGCTTTCCGGGTCGAGTCCGGAGCTGCGCAGAGACGCCCGCATCGCGTCACCGTTCCGGCGCGAGAGCATGAACTCGGGCAGCCACGGCACTTGCAGAGCGGCCATGTACCAGGAGCGCACAAACTGGCTGCCGGAGGTGAGCGACCGCAGGAACGCCTCCGGATGGGGCACCGACAGGGCAGCCATCGAGCTCACCCGGTCGGGGTGGTGGCCGGCCACGTACCAGGCCAGGGCCGCGCCCCAGTCGTGACCCACCAGATGGAAGCGTTCCGCCCCGGCGGCATCGGCCAGGGCCAGCACGTCCGCCGCGAGCCGGGAGATCGCGTACGCCCGACGGCCCGCCGGCCTCGCACCGGCGGAGTAGCCGCGCTGATCGGGAGCGAGCACGCGGTAGCCGGCGTCGGTCAGGGCCGGCGTCACCGCGTTCCAGCAGTGCCGGTCCTGCGGGAAGCCGTGCAGCAGCACGACCACTTGCCCCGTACCGGTGTCACCGGCGGCGCGCGTGTCGGTCACCTCGAAGTTGAGGCCCTCGCTGGTGAAGCGTTCCATCACCGCATCCTCATGGACGGTCGCCGATCCGGCCAGCGAGCGATGACATACTGCGGGCCGACATCAGGCTGGGGGAACAGATGATCACCGGAACAGACTCCGTCCTGGTGCTGGGCGGCGACCCGGCCGGCGTGGTCCACCGGTTCCTGCGGTCGTGGTCCACTTCCTGGCCGGCCATGCGGGTGACGATCGGCGACAGCGACACGGTCCCCTTCAAGGACTGGGACGGTACGGGTGTGCTGTCACCAGGACCGGAGGAGATCCTCATCGCCCGCGACGAAGCGATGGAGTCGCACTGGGACGAGCACGGTTACACGCTCGATGCCACGGGCGCGGGGCCGTTCGCGATCTACTACCGCCCGTACACCCGCCGGACCACCGAGGTGCTGGCGTTGCAGGACCCGTACGACCACGGGGGCGCGTTCATCTACGAGCCGTACGAGCTGGTGGTGGTCGGCGCCGGGCTCACCCTGCTGACGGTCGTCAGCCCGGACGACGCCGACGACTTCACCGCGACGATCATCGAAGGGCTGCTCGCCGAAGCGACGCCCCCGTCGTGAACGACCGGAGCCGGGCTGGTCGCTGGATCAGGGCACCTCGGGCGGGCGAACGTAGGTTCACTCCCAGCCTCAGGTGCGTGCGGGATATCCGAGGAGCTCGACCAGATCACCCGTGGCCGCGGCGAAGGCTTCGTGGATGTCGTCGTCGAAATGGCTCTGCCAGTCGCCCGACTTGCCCTTGCGGTAATGCGACGGCATGGTCTCGTCCTCCGGGCCTTTGCGCATTCTGGAAAAGCTGTATCGTGCAAGCAGATCGGTCAGCTCGGCCGGTGGGATGACAATGCCGCAGTGCCGCATCATCCGGTCGATCTCATCGCGCTGCTGGTCTCCGGTCAGGTCCTCGTAGCGGAACAGCGGTATCGCATCCGATTCCGCCGCGACCACCCAGGAGCGCAGCGCCCGGAAAGTGCCCCGCTCGGCGTGATGATCGATGAGATACAGCAAACCGTCCTTGAACGACTTCTCGCGCAGCACTTTCCGCACCTGCGGGATGTCGCCCATCGGCGCGTGCGAGTTCCGGGTGGAGAAGTAGCTCGAGACGACCATGTCGCGGGGGTCGCGCAGCACGAAGAACGCCCGGTGGCGCTCGGGTTTCGGCAGGTCACGGAAGCGTCGGCGGGAGATGAACAGCGACGAGACGATCCGGCCGGGCGGGAAGGGCTGGGGGTGCCGCCACCGGTAGGCCCGCGGGTCGTACGGCAGCAGACCGGAGTAGCGGTAGACCGTCGGATCGCCGAAGAGGGCTTTCATCCATTGACTGGCCGTCTTACGGACCGCGCAGTGATAGACGTTGTCGTATTCGCTTCGGGCGACGACCGGCACCGTGAGCCGCAGCCGCGCGTTGTGCGCTTCGAGCTGCGTTCGCCGGGCCGCGACGCGCAGGGAATTGGGCGTGTGCTGTTTGGTGTACATCACGGCGCGGCTGATCATCGCTGACCACAATTCCCATCTGCGAAGTGGGTAAATGTCGCCCGCCCGGCGGGCCGTCGCCGCCCGCAACGCAGCCCATGATAGGGCCTGTATAGACATCCGTGATAGTGATCGGCGTGCCTGATATCAATAGATGTGCGGTAGGAGGGATTCGAACCCACTCAGCAAGGCACCTGCTTTACAGGCAGGCCCGACTCTCCCGCGTCGGCGCTACCGCGTGTGTCTGCTTCCAGCGCCCCGCCCCCGTCGGCTCGTCACGGAGCCGGCCGGGCCGATCACACTGCGCGTTCCCAGCAGGATTCGAACCTGCGACCTCGACGTTCGTAGCGTCGCGCGCTGTCCAGCTGCGCCATGGGAACTTGTCCTGCGTACCCGGAGAGGGATTCGAACCCCCAACCTTCCGACCCTGAATCGGACGCCTCTGCCGTTGGGCCACCCGGGCAAGAAATGGTTCACCGAATGCGTTCAGGCGCGATTCGGGAAATGAAAAAGCCGCCCTCTCCTCGGCTCGAGGTGGGCGGCGCGGACGCAGGCTCTGCTGCGCTAACCGCTCCACCACCCCAGCTCAAGGCGGGTCTCTCGGCCGCGAAGATACAGCTCGGCCGTCAGGTCGGACAGGGTCAGCGAATAGGCGATCTGCTGCGACATGACGGTCAACTCCCTTCAAGGCCTCGGTGCGGTGCCGGTAACCAGAATGGCCGACCCCGCCGTTCGCGTCAACGCATTTGTGACCCGCATTGCCCGGCGGCGCAGCGCGCCCGGACCGGCCGTTACTGCCTGGCGGCCCGGGAGGTTGCGGCGGAGTTCGCCGGGGCAGCGCGCTGGGTTATGAGCCGGCCGGGCCGTTGTCGATGAACGCGTAGGTCGTCAGCAGCGGCGCGTCGCCCAGCTCCTCGGCGATCAGGCCGGTGCGCGGGAACACCTGCAGGAAGGCGCCCTCGTTGCTGATCGCGTACGTGGGCCGGCCCTGCTTGTCCTTCGCCTTCAGCCGGCTGATCGTGAACAGCTGGCCGTCCCGGCGGGTGTCGCAGGCGGTCGCTTCCACGGTGAGCGGGCTGCTGCCGTTGTTCTTGATGCCCAGGCAGGACTGCTCGCCACCGGCGCCGGCCTTCGCGGTCTTGATCAGGAACTTGTCGCCGACCGGGGCCAGCACGAACAGCCCGAACTCGGCCTCGCCGTCGGTCAGGTTGAGCCGGCCGTCCTCGTCGACCGCGACGATCGACTCGCTGGACGGGATCGGCCTGATCACCACCTGCCGCTGGCCGGCCAGGATCGGGTCCGCGGTGCTGCTCACCGCGGGCTTGTTGCCACTGCCCGCCTTGGTCGTCTTGACCGGGGCGGGCGTCGTGCCCGCGGAGGCCGGGGTGGTGAAAGCGACCGGCTTGCCGGACTGCCGGTCGCCGCGGGTGCACGCCTGCTGGGTGAGCACGAGACCGGCGGCCAGGACGCCGAAGAGAACAGTGGAACGACAGGTTCGCACGGGATTCCTCCAGATCGATGTGTTCCGACCCGGCCCATGCTGTCGATCAAGCGGCGACCACGGCGCGATCGCGGCGCACAGTGGCACGAACCCTGGAGGTGGTTATCCGGTGACCGGCAGAGCGGTCGCGAGCGGCCAGGCCACCACGAGTGACCCCACGAGCGCGATGAGCCACGCCGGCGCCGAGAAGCGGTGCAGCACGGCGCTCCAGACCGCCTGCCACAGCAGCAGCACGGCCAGCAGCGGCACGATGAGCAGCACAAACCCGAAGGTGAGCCCGACAACCGCCGCGCCCGTCAGTGCGACCACGGCGACCGCGGAGACGGCCAGGACGCCGAAGCTGTTGCCGGCGGTGACCCGCTCGGCGGCGTACGCGAGGACAGCGAAGCCCGCCCAGAGCAACCCGAGCAGCCACCACCTCGACCCGCCGGGGATGGCGTAGGTGAGGCCGAGGTGCGTGGGCACGGCGATCGCCGTGGCCGCGTACCCGATGAGCAGGGGTGTGGCCAGGGCCAGCCGCAGCCTTTCCGGTGGGGTGACCGGCGCGGGGTCCGGGCCGACCGGGCCACGCAGCCGGAGGTAGCCGAGGATCATGGCCCCGGCCACGCCGGTGAATCCGATGAGGTAACCGCCGATGGAC
>NZ_JBEZGQ010000269.1:0-9235 GCF_040650095.1 Actinoplanes sp. NPDC048791
TCGCCATGCAGGCCCTGGACGCGGGCCGGCTGGGCATCGCGGCCTGCGCGGTCGGCCTGGCCCAGGCCGCGGTCGACTACGCCGCCGGGTACGCCCGCGAGCGCATGCAGTTCGGCCGGGCGATCGCCGAGTTCCAGGGCGTCGGCTTCATGCTGGCCGACATGGCCACGCAGGTCTCGGCGGCCCGCGCGCTGCTGCTGAACGCGGCCCGGCTCAAGGACGCCGGCCGCCCGTTCTCGGTGGAGGCGGCCAAGGCCAAGCTCTTCGCCACGGATGTGGCGATGAAGGTGACCACCGACGCGATCCAGGTGCTGGGCGGGGCCGGCTACGTCAGCGACCACCCGGTGGAACGCTGGTTCCGCGAGGCCAAGGTGCTGCAGATCGTCGAGGGCACCAACCAGATCCAGCGCCTGGTCATCAGCCGGTCGCTGACCCGCGGCTGAAACGGGTTCGTTACCGGGCGGCCACGACCGGTATCTTGTCGCGGTGGAAGAGATCGACCGGGCGATCGTGGGCGCCCTCACCGTGGACGGCCGGCTGTCCTACACCGATCTCGCGGAGCGGGTCGGCCTGAGCGTGTCGGCGGTGCACCAGCGGGTACGCCGGCTGGAACAGCGCGGCGTGATCAGCGGATACACGGCGAAGGTGTCGTACGAGGCGCTGGAGCTGCCACTGACGGCGTTTGTGGCGATCCGCCCGTTCGACCCGTCGCAGCCCGACGACGCGCCGGAACGGCTGGCCCACCTGTCGGAGATCGACTCCTGCTACTCGGTGGCGGGGGAGGACTTCTACCTGCTTCTGGTACGGGTGGCCAGCCCGGCCGACCTGGAACGGCTGCTGCAGGAGATCCGTACGGCGGCGAACGTCACGACACGGACGACGGTGGTGCTGAGCACGCCGTACGAGAACCGGCCGCCGCGGATCGCCCCCGCCGCCAAGCCGGAGGCATAGTGTCCTAGGACGCCGTAGGTGGGGTGGGCTGGACCACGTCTTCTGCGTGGCATAGCAAGCTGCCCGCGGCGACGAAATGCTGCGCAGGGTCCTCGGCAAGACGGACGGCAGCCGGCCGCGGCGGCGAACGTCCACCGGTGCGGGCGGGCGTCGCTCTACTACCGGTGCGGGGGCGCGTCGCTCGCCGACCGGTGCGGGCCGTGCGTCGCTTGCCACGTGAGCGTGGCTCGCGGGGGTGGGGATTTGTGCTGACGCGCCTGCCGTCAGCGGTCTGTCCTGACCAAGCGTGCGCGCCAGGCCGCACCGCCGGAAGCGCTTCAGCTCGAACGGGGTCGTCACTGCCTGCACCCCGGCGAAAGCGCGCAGGCCGAAGTCAACATCCTAGGATGGCTTAGGGGGTGTGGCGCGGCTGACGCGAGCGAGCGGACCGCGCCGGGGTGCAGATGTCAGCCCGCCGGATCAGGACGAGGGTCGGACCTCGGTGCGTGCCGATGGGCTGAGGGCGAGGAGTTGCCGGGTGTGGCCCGGTAGTTCCACCTCGGCCAGCCCAGTGATGATGTCGCGCAGGGCCACCGGGCCGTTGACCAGCGCGGTGTCGTGGGACAGCAGCAGGGCCGGCACCGACGTGTCGAGCTCGGTCTCGCTCAGCGTGGGGCCGGCGAGGGTGCACAGAGCCTCTCCCTGGCTGCGAATGCGCTCCCGCAGCCCGGTGGGACCGTCGGCGAGGGCGATGACACGGTTGATGGTCCAGGTGTCCTGGGCCAGGCGGTTGTCGTAGGTGGTGTGTGCTCCCGCGGCCACGGCGGCGGCGGTCGCGATGGTGGCGGCGGTGACGAGGGCGACGTGCGCCACGATCTCGTCGGCGGTCCATTCGTCGGGCGGTGGAGCTCCGTCGGCAACGGTGGTGGCGGCGTCCAGCAGGGCATCGTAGGCAGCGGCGAGCGCGGTGGTGTCCATCGGCTCAGCTGTGCGCGGAGGACATGTCCCAGGGCGCCTGGGGGAGGACGTCGCCCGTTTCGAGCAGGGACTTCAGGTTGGCCAGGACGGCCGGCCAGCCGCGGGAGATGCCGCCGTGCATCTCGAGGTTGGCGAGCTTCTCGTGGGTCACGGTGAGGCGGACGATCTCCTGGTACGGCTCGACCAGGAACGTCACCACCGACGGCTCCCGGGTCAGCTGCTCCTCGGGGACGTCGTCGAAGGTGATGACCAGGGTCGTCGGCGGTTCGGCCTTGAGCACCCGGCCGACGACGTCGACGACGCCCGAACCGTCGGTGCGGCGGTGCTCCCAGGTCGACCCGGGCTGCCAGTCGGAGACGTTGGCGTGCCCCCAGTAGCGGGCGGTCAGGTCCGCGTCGGTCAGGGCCTGCCACACCTGCTCGGCGGTCGCGTGGATGTAGGTGGTGTAGACGTAGGTCGGCACCGGGGTGGGTTCTTCACTCATGGCGTACTCCTCTGCCTTGTTCTTGATCGCGTCGAGGGCCCGCAGCCGGGGCCTGTCGAAGCCGGAGATCCAGCGCTGCTCGATCTCGTGGATGGGGCCCGGGTTGAGGTAGTGCAGGCGCTCCCGCCCGCGTCGCACGACGGTCACGAGGTTGGCCGCCTGCAGGAGGTCGAGGTGCTGGGTCGCGGACTGGCGGGTCATCGCCAGGCGGTCGCACAGCTCGCGCAGGGTCTGGCCGCTCTGCTCGCGCAGACGGTCGAGCAGAAGTCGTCGGGTCGGGTCGGCCAGGGCTTTGAAGACCGGGTCGAGGCTCACGCGGACCATTATGCAGGCAATCACCTGCATGTTGTCAACGGACCTTAGCTGACCTGCGGAACTAACATCCTAGGACGCTCTACGCGACGTGCGCCGCGCCACACCTGGAACGACGCCTACGGCGACCCACCTCGACAAACAACGATTGTGGGGATTGCTCAGGGCGCCTAGCCTGATCTCGTGGAGAACAAGGAGCGGGCCGTGCGCAGCCGGGAGGACTTCCGCCGGCTGCCACCGAGGATCACGCCGGAGCAGATGATTCCGCTGCAGGCCGTGCTGCACCTGACGCAGGACCCTCGCGAAGGCACCAACGACGAGTGGCGCATCCGGCTGGGCTGGACGGCCTGACCAGCCGCGAGGAGCCCTTGGCCGGCGGCAACGTAGCCGAGTCCGTGGTCCGGTCGGGCTCCACCGTGCGCAAGCCCTGGACGCCCGCCACTCCTTTCGTTCACGCCTTCCTGCGCCACCTGCACGCCAGGGGCGTCGCCGGCGTGCCGGCAGTGCTCGGCCGCGACGAGCAGGGCCGCCAGGTGCTGGAGTTCGTGCCCGGCCGGCAGGACGAGTCCGCGCCGCCCATGACCCTGGCCGAGCTGCACCGGCTGGGCGCCATGGTCCGCACCATCCACGACGCGTCCGCCGGCTTCGTGCCTCCGCCCGGCGCCCGGTGGGACGTGGCGATCCCGCCCGACGGCGCCGACCTCGTCTGTCACCAGGACCTGGCCCCGTGGAACCTGATCCGCGACGGCGACACCTGGACCTTCATCGACTGGGACGCCTCGGCCCCGGGCACCCGCCTCTGGGACCTGGCCTACCTCGCGCAGACCTTCGCGCCGCTGGTCGCCGGTGGTGATCCGGAGGCGGATGCGCCGCGGCTGCGGGCGGTCGTCGACGGCTACGACCTCGATGCCGCGGGACGGGCCGCACTGCCCGACAAGCTCGTCGTGCGTACCCGGGCGATGTACGACCTGCTGGCCGATGGTTCCCGCACCGGTGCCCTGCCGTGGGCCCGGTTGTGGGCCGAGGGCCACGGCGTGCACTGGGGTGGCGCGGCCGACTACCTCGCCGCGCATTTGCCGGTGTGGCGCTCAGCGTTGCGGTAGGTCGGCCCGGGCGCACTCGGTGACGTAGGGCATTGCGAACGTGTCGCGCCCGGCGAGGGCGGGGTGGGTGGCGGTCAGCTCTCGGACGGCGTCCAGGACGGCGGCGCGTTCGTGCTCGCTCAGCAGGATGATGTAGCTGCGGGACGCGACCAGGTCGAGGAGCCGGTCGAGGGTGATCTCGTGGGTCCAGGTGAAGTCGCGGGTCTCCACCGGCCCGAACGGGGACCCGAACTCGGCGCGGCGGTGCTGTTCGGGGGAGTGGATGAGTTCGCCCAGGCGGCGGACCCAGTCCTCGCGTTCGTCGCGCAGGTTCCAGATCAGGCCGAGCCGTCCTCCTGGTCTGAGGATGCGGGCGGCTTCGGGGACGGCCCGTTCGGGGTCGACCCAGTGCCAGGCCTGGGCGCAGAGCACGGCGTCGGCGCTGTGGTCGTTCAGGGGGATGGCTTCGGCGCTGCCGGCCAGGGCCGGCACGTCGGGCAGGACGCGGCCGAGTTCGGCGCGCATGCCGTCGGAGGGTTCCACCGCGGTGACGTGCAGGCCGCGGTCGCGGATCTGGCGGGTGAGTTTGCCGGTGCCGGCGCCGAGGTCCACGACCTGGCCGGCCCCGGCCGGCAGGAGCCAGTCAAGAGCTTCAGCAGGGTACGGCGGGCGCCCGCGCTCGTAGACGGCGGCAGCTTGTCCGAAGGAGGAGGCAGCGGCTTGATCGCTCATGACCAAGGATCCTAGGACGCTCTACACGCGGTGCGCCGCCCCACCCAGCGTGAGTCGTGTTTTAGATACGCGCCCTTCGGGCACCTTTTCTTCGACAAGAACCATCAAGTTCGAGTCTTCGGAGAGGTTGACGATGAGCTTCACTGACAAGGTCAAGAACAAGGCCGAAGAGCTGACCGGTAAGGCGAAGCAGGGCATCGGCGACGCCACGGACAACGAGCGGCTCGCCGCCGAGGGTCAGGCGCAGGAGACCTCCGCACACGCCAAGCAGGCCGGCGAGCACGTCAAGGACGCGGGCAAGGACGTACGCGACGCCTTCAGCTGAGCCGGCCCACAGCGAGGCCCCCGGGACGACGGTCCCGGGGGCCTTTTCTGTGCGCTGTTACTACTCGGCGACCTGCTGCTTGAGCCACCACTGCTGGCCGGACTCGGGCAGGGTGTCGATCGGGTCGTAGTAGGCGTGGAGCTTGTTGAGGGCTTCGTCGTCGGTGGCCTCGATGGACGTGCGGTAGTTCTTCGTCCAGTAGGAGATGCCGTGCTCGCGGTCGTACTCGGCGAGCATGTGGACCCAGCGCTTGCCGACGAAGGGGACGTCGCAGACGATCCGCGGGGTGGCGTAGCCGGGCAGGTAGCCCATCATGTCGTGCTGGAGCTGCTGGGCGTACCAGACCGGGACGCGCCAGTGCTCGGCGTTGGGGATCATGTCGCACATGTAGAAGTAGTACGGCAGGATGCCGGCTTCGCCCTGCAGCCCGAAGCAGAGGTCGAGCAGGTCGGCGGTGGTGGCGTTGACGCCGCGCATGAGCACACCCTGGTTGCGGACGTCGCGGACGCCGACTTCGAGCAGCATGCGGGCGGCCCGGGCGACCAGCGGGGTCAGTGAGTTCACGTGGTTGACGTGGGTGTGCACGGCGAGGTTGACGCCGCGGCGTTCGGCGGTGATCGCGACGCGGTTGAGGCCTTCGACGACGTCGCCCTGCAGCCAGTGCTGGGGCAGGCCCATGAGGGCTTTGGTGGCGAGCCGGATGTCGCGGACGGTGGGGACCGAGAGCAGGCCCATCAGGTACGTCTCGAGTTGTTTCCAGGGCACGTTGGCGACGTCCCCGCCGGAGACGACGACGTCGCGGACGCCGGGGTGGGCCTTGAGGTAGGCCAGGTGGGCGTCGTAGCGGTCGACGGGTTTGAGGGTGAGCTTGAGTTTGTCGACGGTGGGGGTGTTGTTGCCGACGAGGTCCATGCGGGTGCAGTGGCCGCAGTACTGCGGGCAGGTGCTGAGCAGTTCGGCGAGGACCTTGGTGGGGTAGCGGTGGGTGAGGCCTTCGGCGACCCACATGTCGTGTTCGTGCAGGGAGTCGCGGGTGGCGTGGGGGTGTGAGGGCCAGTCGAGGTGGCGGTCGGTGGCGACGGGAATCATGTAGCGCCGGATCGGGTCGGCGTAGAACGACTCCGTGTCGGGGGTGCGGTCGGGCACCATGGTGTTGAGCATCTGCGGCGGCACCAGCATGGACATGGTGGCCAGGCGCTGCATGTCGGTTTCGAGGTCGGCGTAGAAGCGTTCGTCGAGCAGGTCGCCCATGACCTTGCGGAGCTGTTTGACGTTCTTGACGCAGTTGACGCGTTGCCACTGGGCGGATTCCCACTGCTGGGTGGTGACGTTGCTCCAGCCGGGGAAGCGGGTCCAGTCGGGTTCGACCAGCGGGCGGCGCTGGTAGTTGTAGGGCTGCCCGGCCGCGGTGGCCGCGTCGTTCTTCAGCTCGGTCAACGGGGCCTCCTGGGGTCGGGGAGCGATCGTGATCGACGATACTGGAGAATCTGCGGTCTAGTAACCGTCGCCCCGGAGGATTTACGGTAGGACGGCCGCGCGGCAAGTTGTTTCTTGTGAGGATGGTGGGCATGTCGTTTCCTGTGGGTCTGTCTCGGGTGCTCGATCCGGCCGGGGTGCTGCCGCAGGCGGCGTGGCGGCTGGACGCGCGTCCGGAGCTGGGCGCGGACGAGGTGCGGATCCGCCTGGAGCGGCTGAATCTGGACGCGGCGAGCTTCCGGCAGTTGTCGGGCAAGCACGGCGGGGACGGCGCGGCGGTGCGGGCCGAGGTGCTGGAGATCATCGGTACGCGCGGCAAGATGCACAACCCGGTGACGGGTTCGGGCGGCATGCTGATCGGGGTGGTCGACGAGGTCGGGCCGGAGTCGCCGTTGCCGGTGAAGGTCGGTGACCGGGTCGCCACGCTGGTGTCGCTGACCCTGACCCCCCTTGCGGTGACCGACGGGCTGGCCGGCTGGGACGGGCGCAGCGAGCAGGTGCCGGCGGCGGGTCATGCGATTCTGTTCGGGCGTTCGGTGGTGGCGGTGCTGCCGGATGATCTGGCTCCGGAGCTGGCTCTGGCGGTGTTCGACGTGTGCGGGGCGCCGGCGTTGACCGACCGGGTGGTGCGCGGGCATGCGGCGGCCGGTGCGGTGTCGGTGGCGGTGCTCGGCGGGGCCGGTAAGAGCGGGTCGCTGGCGTTGACGGCGGCGCGGCTGGCGGGTGCCCGTACGGTCGGGGTGGTCGTGTCGGACGCCGAGCGTGACGCGCTGCTGGCGGCCGGGCTGGCTGATCACGTCGCGGTCGCCGATGCCCGGGATCCTTTGGCGGTGTCGTCGGCGGTGGTGGCGGCGCTGGGTGAGCCGGCGACGGTGACGGTCGTGTGTGTGGATGTGCCGGGGTGTGAGCACGGGGCGATCCTGGCGACGGCGGCGGGCGGCACGGTGGTGTTCTTCTCGATGGCGACGAGTTTCCCGGCGGCGGCGCTGGGGGCCGAGGGCCTGGCGGCGGACGTGACGATGCTGATCGGCAACGGGTACGTGCCGGGGCATGCGGCGTTCGCGCTGGATGTGGTGCGGCGCACTCCGGCCGTGCGGGCTCTGTTCGAGGCGCGGATCGCGGCACACTGACGGTCATGATTTCCCCCTCTGTGGTGTATGCGAACGGTCGGTTCTACTCGGCGGCGGATCCGCGGGCGTCGGCGATGCTGGTGCGTGACGGGCGGATCGCGTGGCTGGGTGCGGCGGCGGATGCCCCGTCGGCGGATGTGACCGTGGATCTGGACGGTGCGCTGGTGACGCCGGCTTTTGTGGATGCGCATCTGCATGCGACGGACACCGGCCTGGCGGCGGACGGGCTGGATCTGTCGGGGGTGCGGTCGGCGGTGGAGCTGCTGGAGGCGGTGTCGGCGTTCGCGCGTACGCGGCCGGTCGACGGGGTGGTGCACGGGCACGGCTGGGACGAGTCGACGTGGGCGGTGCAGGAGCCGCCGTCGGCTGACGTGCTGGAGCGGGCGGCGGACGGGCGGCGGGTGTATCTGTCGCAGGCGTCGGTGCATTCGGCGCTGGCGTCGCGGTCGTTGCTGGCGGCGTGCCCCGGCATCGAGGGGGTGCCGGGGTACGCCGGGTCGGGCTGGGTGCCGGAGCAGGCCCAACACGCGGTGCGGGCGGTGGCGCTGGGGTCTTTGACGGCGGCGCAGCGTACGGCGGCGCAGACCTCGGCGTTGCGGCTGGCGGCGTCGCGTGGGGTGGCGGCGGTGCATGAGTGTGCGGGTCCGGGGACCTCCAGTGAGGCGGATTTCGCGTCGGTGCTGGCGTTGTCGGGTGCGGGGCTGCCGCAGGTGTTCGGCTACTGGGGTGAGCTCGGTGGTGCGGCGCGGGCCAGGGAGCTGGGTGCGGTCGGTGCGGCTGGTGACCTGTACGCGGACGGGGCTCTGGGGTCGCGGACGGCGTCGGTGCGGTCGCCGTATCTGGACGGTGACGGTGGTTGTGGTGAGGCGTTCGTGTCGGCGGAGCAGGCCGGGGCGCATCTGCTGGAGTGCATCGAGCTGGGTGTGCAGGGTGGTTTCCACGCGATCGGGGACGCGGCGATCGAGGCTGTGCTGGACGGGTTCGCGATCGCGGCCAGGCGGGTGGGGGTGGACCGGTTGCGGGAGGGCCGGCACCGCATCGAGCACGTGGAGCTGATCGACAAGGCGATGATCGCCCGGATGGTGGAGTTCGGGGTGGTGGCCAGCGTGCAGCCGGTGTTCGACGCGTTGTGGGGTGGCCCGGACCGGATGTACGCGCAGCGTCTGGGGGTGGAGCGGGCGTTGGCGACCAATCCGATCGGGGCGATGTACGCGGTCGGGGTGTCGCTGGCGTTCGGGTCGGATTCGCCGGTGACGGCGCTGGATCCGTGGGCGGCGGTGGTGGCTGCGGCGGCGCCGCGGAATCCGGCGTACCGGATGAGTGTGCGGTCGGCGTTCGGGGCGAGCACCCGCGGTGGCTGGCGGGCGGCCGGCGTCGACGACGCGGGGGTGCTGACGCCGGGCCGGTCGGCGACGTTCGCGGTGTGGGAGACCCCGGCGGGGACGGACGGGGGCCTGCCGGTGTTGTTGGCGGGGGTGGACGGGGTGGTGCCGGCGCGGCCGGTGTGCCGGCGCACGGTGCTGCACGGCGAGACGATCTTCGAGGAGTGACGTGAACAAGCTGGGGCTGGATCCGCACGTGGTGCGGCGGGCCAGGGCGCTCGCCGCGCGGGCGGGGCAGCCGGTCGTGGACCTGGCCCGCTCGCACACGACGGTGTCGGTGGAGCGGGCGGTGCTGCGCCTGGCCGGGGTGTCGGGGGCGGATTCCGACGGCATTCCGTGGGTGAACCGGCTGGTCGACGCGGTCCGCGCCGATGTGGGCCGGGGTCACGGGGTGGCGTTGCCGG
>NZ_JBEZGQ010000270.1:0-9199 GCF_040650095.1 Actinoplanes sp. NPDC048791
CCGCCGCCAGCCAGCCGGGCCGGGGCAGGCAGTCCGCATCCGTACGGGCGAGCATGGTGGCCCCGGCCGCGATGGCGTGCCGGAAACCGGTGTCGACCGCGCAGCCGACGCCCTTCTCCGGCTCGATGAGCACATGCACGGGGAACGGCGCGACGAAGGCGCGCGCGATGGCCGCCGTGTCGTCGGCCGAACCGTTGTCCACCACCAGCAGCTCGAAGTCGGTGTCGGTCTGGGCCGCCAGCGCCGCCAGGGTCTGACCGATCCGCCCGGCCTCGTTGTACGCCGGCACGATCACCCACAGCGCGGTCACGACACCTCCCAGATCATGGTCATCAGGCTCACGCCGCCGCCCAGCCCGACCAGCAGCACCTTGTCGCCGGTGCGCAGCCCCGGACGGACCCGGTCGAGCTGGACGCCCAGCGTGGCGCTGGCCATGTTGCCCAGCTCCGGCACGGTCACCTCGAGCTTGTCCACGGGCACGCCGGCCACCTCCACGAAGCGCTGAAGATAGGGCAGCGTCACCTGGTGCACCAGCACCCGGGCGTAGTCGTCCCAGCCCAGGCCGGTGCGGTGGTGGACGCGTTCGACCAAACCGAGCCCGATCTTCTCGAAGACGCCGCGCAGCTTGTGCCCGTCGCCGGTGAAGTAGGTGTGCTCGTCACCGCGCGGATGCCGCGAGCCGCCGCCGAAGATGCCGCCGACCGCCCAGTGCTGTGAGTGCGTCTCGGCGTCCACGTCCAGGATGCCGCCGGTGGCCACCGGCTCGACCAGCACGGCCGCCCCGGCGTCGCCGAAGGTGTAGCCGGCGAACGCCTGCCGGGCCTGGCGCATGCCGTCCAGCCGGGGCCGCATCGCCCGGGTCGGGGTCTCGCCGGTCACTACCAGCGCCCGGCGGGCCCGCCCGGCCAGGATCATCGAACGGGCCAGGTCGATGCCGTTGAGGAAGCTGTTGCAGGCGTTGGTCACGTCCAGGGCGTGCGCCCGGCCACCCAGCGCCGCCTGCACGACGTGCGCCGTGGCCGGCTCGGCCATGTCCCGGGTCGCCGAGGCGAACAGCAGCAGGTCCACGTCCAGCGCGTCCAGGCCGGCCTGCTCGAGGACCTGCCGGCCGGCGGCCACGGCCAGGTCGGAGGCGTACTCGCCGTCGGCGGCGACGCGGCGGGTGGTGATGCCGGTGGCCTGCGCGAACATCCCGGCCGGCAACGGCAGGCCACCGGTCACCCTCGCCTGCAGCTCGGCGGTCGTCATCCGCTGCTCGGGTAAGCAACTGGCCACGGCGGTGATACCCACGCGGGGAACGGTCGTCGTCATGGGCGCCAGCCTTCAGCAGTGCCGGGGTCCGCGGCGTGAGTAGAACGGCTCATTCTTCCTAGGCCCGGCGACCAGGACCAGGGTCGAAGAGGGTGGGAGGCGCCACAGGGCGTCGCGGGCGGACTTCTCTAAGCTTCCGGGCATGGAACCCATCGTCGACACGGTCGTGCTCGTGGCGATCTCCGTGCTCGGCGCGGCGCTCGCCCGGCGGCTCGGCTTCATCGCGCCCCTGGTCCTGCTGGTGGCGGGCCTCGGCCTGTCCTTCGTCCCCGGCCTGCCGGAGGTGGAGATCGAGCCGGAGCTGGTGCTGATCGGCATCCTGCCGCCGCTGCTTTACGTCGCCGCGCTGCAGACCAACGTGGTCGCCTTCCGCCGCGCCCTGCGCCCGATCCTGCTGCTCGCGGTCGGGCTCGTCGTGCTGACCGCGTTCGCCGTCGGCTTCGTCGTGCACGCGCTGCTGCCCGAGGTGCCGCTGTCCGCGTGCATCGCGCTCGGGGCGGTGGTGGCGCCACCCGACGCGGTCTCGGCCACGGCGATCGCCCGCCGCATCGGCCTGCCCCGCCGGGTCGTCACCATCCTCGAGGGCGAGAGCCTGCTCAACGACGCGTCCGCGCTGGTGCTCCTGCGGATCTCGGTCGGCGCGCTGCTCGGCTCGGCCGTCGGCTTCTGGGAGATCGCCGGCGAGGTCGCGCTCAAGGCGGGCGGCGGGGTGCTCATCGGCTTCGCGGCCGCGATGGGCGCCGCCTGGCTGCACAAGCGGATCGAGGACTCGCTGCTCGACGACGCGGTGTCGCTGCTCACCCCGTTCGTCGTGGTGATCGTGGCCGAGCGGCTGCACACCTCCAGCATCGTGGCGGTCGTCGTGGCCGGGCTCTACCTGGGGCACCGGATCCCGTACCTGCTGTCGGCGACCTCGCGGCTGCAGATGGACGCGGTCTGGCGGCTGATCACGTTCCTGCTCGAAGGGGTGGTCTTCCTGCTGGTCGGTCTGCAGATCCGCGACCTGATCAGCCGGATCGAACGCGACCTGGCCACCACGGTCACGGTCACCGCAGCGGTGTTCCTGACCCTGGTGCTGGTCCGGTTCGCGTGGATGTATCCGGCCACGTACCTGGCCCGGCTGATCCCGCGGGTCCGGGCCCGGGAGGAACGCCCGCCGCCGAGCGTGCCCACGGTGATCGCCTGGGCCGGCATGCGCGGCGTGGTCACCCTGGCCGCGGCGCTGACCCTGCCGCTCAACAAGGACGTGCCCAACGCCGACTACCCGCGTGAGCTGTTCGTCTTCGTGGCCTTCGCGATCATCGTGCTCACCCTGTTGATCCAGGGGCCGACCCTGCCGGTGCTGGCCCGGCGCCTCGGCGTCAAGGAGGACACCACCGCCGAGGACGCCCTGGCCGAGGCGGCAGTGCAGCACGCGGCGAGCCGCGCGGCGCTGGAACGGCTGGAGGCGGCGGCCGACGGCGCACCCCGGTCGGTGATCGACCGGCTGCGGGCGCTGACCGACAGCAAGGCCAACAGCGCCTGGGAACGGCTGGGCAATCAGACGCAGGAGACCCCGTCGGCGGCGTACGGTCGGCTGCGTCGGGAGATGATTACCGCTGAGCGCCACGTCTTCAAGATCGCCCGCAACGAGGGGCGCATCTCCGAGGAGGTGCTCACCCGCGCCCAGCGCGACCTCGATTTGGAAGAGTCCCAGCTGAACCGGAGTGACGATTGACCTGCCAGCACCTGAAGGAAGCCGGGGAACCGACACCGCAGGCGCCGTACGAGGGCGGTTGCCCCGAGTGCGTGGCCGACGGCCACCGCGACTGGGTGCACCTGCGCCTCTGCCTGGACTGCGGCTACGTGGCCTGCTGCGACTCGTCGCCGCGCCGGCACATGTCCGCCCACTACGAAACGGATGGCCACCCGGTGATGCGCTCCTACGAGCCGGGCGAGAACTGGAAGTGGTGCTTCGTCGACGATGTACTCGGCGCCTGAGCCCCGATGAGGACTCTCTTCGCCGGGGCCGGCGCGACCGGTGGCTACTTCGGCGGCCGGCTGGCCGAGGCGGGCCGGGACGTCACGTTCCTGGTCCGCCCGGCCCGCGCGGCCACGCTGGCCGAGCGCGGCCTGCGGATCCACTCCCCGGCCGGGGACAGCACCATCCCGGTCAGGACGGTCACGGCGGGGGAGATCGACGGCCCGTACGACCTGGTCGTGCTCGCTGTGAAGAGCTACGGCCTGGACGGGGCCCTGAACGACCTGAAACCGGCGGTGGGACCGGAGACGGTGATCGTCCCGCTGCTCAACGGCATGCGGCACATCGACGCGCTGATTTCGGCGTTCGGCCCGGGCCACGTGTACGGCGGCGTGTGCATGATCGCCGGCACGCTGACCGACGAGGGTGACGTGGTGCAGCTCACCGGGTTGCAGAGGCTCGCGTACGGCCCGCTGGACGGTGGCCCGGACCCACGCCTGGCGGCGGTGACCGAAGCGTTGTCGGGGGCGGAGTTCGAGTCCGAGGGCACGACCACGATCACCCAGCAGATGTGGGAGAAGTGGCTGTTCCTGGCCAGCCTCGGGGTGGTGACGACGCTGATGCGCAGCCCGGTGGGCGAGGTGCTGGCGGCGCCGGGTGGCCCGGCCTTCACCGACCGGGTGATCGCCGAAGCGGTCGCCATCGTGACGGCAGCTGGCCACCCGCCGCGCGAGCAGGCCCTGACGTTCCTGCGCGGCAGCATCACCAACGCCCGCAAAGTCCCGACGACCTCGTCGATGTACCGCGACATGCAGGCGGGCCGGCCGGTCGAGGCCGACGCGATCGTGGGAGACCTGGTCGCCCACGCGGAGCGGCTGGGCGTCGACGCGCCGTTGTACGCGGCGGCGTACACAAATCTGTCGGTCTACTCCCGTGGCAGGGCCGGCTGACCGCAGCCGTATGCTTCGCAGTCCTTGATCGGAAGGGACCGCCGTGTACGACCCGCCGCAGCCCTCGTGGGGCGCCCCGCCTCCCGGGCACCAGCACTCGACCGCCATCGCCGTGACGGCCCGGTACTCGTGGCTGACCTTCATGCTGGGCCTGTTCAAGCCGTACCTGGCGATCAACGGTCCGCCGGTCCCCGCCCGCTGGGGGCGGACCGTCGTGCCGGTGCCGCCCGGTCAGCACCACGTCCACATGCACGTGCCGTACCTGCTGCCGTCGCGGATCGGCACCGCCGACACGGTGGTACCGGTCCATCCCGGCCAGGTGGCCGAGGTGGAGTACCGCGCACCGGCGATCGCCCTGCTCGACGGCGCGATCGGACCGGCGCCGCAGAAGTACCGCGGCCTGCCGGCGGCGATCGCGCTGGTGGTGGTACCGCTGGTCCTGCTGCTGTGCGTGTGCGGCGGTATCGGCGTGGCGGCGCTGCTCGACAACGCGGAAGCCGACACCCCGGTGGCGCGGCCCACCGCCGTGGCGCCCGTCCCGGCCCGGCCGCGTCCGACAGAGGTGGTCCCGTCGGACAAGCCCACCCTGCGGTCGGCGCCGGACCGCAAGCTGGTCGGTCCGGCCTACGCCGCCGGGGACGACACGTACACGATGGCGTTCAACGGGTGGCCGTTCGCGTTCCGTACGCCCGGCACCTGGGGGTGCGTGGCCGGCCGCGTCAGCCTCCCGGAGGCGCAGGCCCGGGTCTGCATCGATGAGGGCAACCCGGGAAGCGGACAACGGGTGCAGATCATGCTGCGGCCGTGCCCGGCGCCCTGCGGGTCGGCGGAGCGGGAGCGGCTCACCGGGGAGTGGTTCGACCCGGGCGCGAAGAGCCGGGCGTACGACGAGAGCACTTGGTACGTGGAGACGCCGAAGGATGCCAAGGGGCGCTACACCCTCGACATGAGCCACTTCTTCACGACCTCCGGCGGGGCGTGGCAGGTGGGGGTGGGGGCGTTCGCCCCGCCGGCGCAGAAGGCGGTCGTTCAGAAGATCTTCAACGACGTGCTGAGCCAGACTCCCTGACGTAGGCGGCCAGCAGGGGTGCCGTACCCGGGGTGCGAACGGGCCCGGAGGCGACCCCGTTGACCCGGACGCCGGCCCTGCCGAACTCGGTGGCCCAATATCGGGTCAACGTCTCCAGCGCAGCCTTCGACGCCCCGTAGGCCGCCCCGACCGGTGCGACCGAGGTGGCGGCGGTTGAGCTGATGTTGACGATGGCGCTGTGCCCCCGCTTGACCATGCCCGGAACCAACGCCCCGACCAGCTGGAACGGCGCCCGGGTGTTGATCGCCAGGCGCCGGTCGAAGCTGTCCGCGCTGGTGCCGGGGGTGGAGGTGAACTCGTGCACCCCGGCGTTGTTGACCAGGATGTCGACATCCCCGGCCTCGGCCGCGAGCCGCTCGACGTCCCCGGCGGCGGAGAGGTCAGGGGCGACGAACCGTGCCCGGCCGCCCCGCTCGGCGATGGCTGACAGCAGCTCGGCCCCGCGCTGCGCGTCCCGGCCGTGCACCATGACCTCGGCCCCGTTCTCGGCGAGCCGCACCGCCACGGCCCGCCCGATACCCGCCGTGGCACCGGTCACCAAGGCTGTCTTTCCCGCAAGATCAGATATTGACCCGCAAAGGGCAGGCGACCAGGGAACGCATCCTCGAAGCTGACCCCCGGCCGGCCGATCATGGGAGCGCGCTGGACAGCTTCGACGCGTTGCGGGCCTGGGCCGACGCCGCGATCGAACACCAGGAGCACAACAGCGGCCGGGGCGAATGCACGCTGACGTCGCTGGCGGGGGAGCTGGGCCCGACCGACGAAGCAACTCGCGAAGACCTGTGCAACGCCTTCCAGCACTGGCAGTCCCTGCCGCACGACGGCTTGCAGGCGATGCGCGAACGGGGTGAGTTGCGGCCGGAGGCTGATCTCGACGAGCTGTCGATGGCCCTGCTGACGGCGGGGGCCCGGTGCGGAAGGGCTACGCGTGGGAAGTTGGTGAAGTCGGGGGTTCGGCCTGCTCGCCGACTGAAGATCCGGTGGGTGCACGGAACACCACGAGGTCCAGCCGGTCGACAACCGGTTCGGCGATGCGTCCCTCATCAGCGTCCTTGCGCAGTGCCGAAAGCCCGTCCTCGAAAACCTGGTCGGGTAAGCCGGCGAGAGGACTCAATGACCGGGTCTTCACCTTCTCCACCAACTCGTCGGCGTTGTCCGCGAAGGTCTGCTCGACCTGGACCTGGTCCACCAGCACGAGATCCACGTCGGCCAGCACGCCGGCGATCCGCTCCAAGGTGAGACGCACTGCGTTGCCCTCCGCCCAAGCGAGCGGAAAGTATCGGTACAGAGGAAGCTCCTCTACCCGGCCGAAGCCGCCACGGATCAACAGGTGGCCCTTCGGCCGCAGAACGTGACGCAGACCGGCAGCAAGCGCCGGTAGGTCGCTGACGTGATGAACGACCTGGGAAGCCCACACGGCGTCGAAGGCACCGGTCCGAAACGGGATCGCCTCAGCGGCACCGCCGATGACCCAGGAATCCGGGGAGTTCGCGGGAAAGGCCGCTCGCATAGCCGCCGACGGCTCGCAAGCGACGACCTTCGCACCGCTGAACCGGGCGAGGGCAGCGCTGAACCTTCCGGTACCGGCACCGAGGTCCAGGATCCGTCCGCCGGCCGGGGGCAGGTAGGGGCTTGCGGCAGCCATCCATCTCCCGACGTCTCGAGAACGAAGACTGCGCGCGCGGTCGTAGCCGGCTGCCATCGCTGCTCCGTAGGTCATCGATTCGTCTCCACTCCATCCCGATGCAGAGCTCCCGATGCAGAGCTCCCGATGCAGAGCTCCCGGTCCGGGCGGAGCGGACCGGCGAGGTGAGGCGGCCGCGCGCTGTCCAGGAGCAGGTCAGCCGGGCGTGGCCCGGCAGGTACGGCGGTTGCCGGTGCCGTTCAGCGGCGGTTGTAGAGGCGCATCGTCAGGGTGCCGAAGACCAGGACGAAGCCCGCGCTGGCCAGCAGGGTCCAGGTGATCTCGGGCATGTCCCAGTTGCCGGCCATCATGGAGCGGACTCCGGTCACCAGGTGGCTGATCGGGTTGATCTCGACGAAGGCCTGCAGCCAGCCCGGCATCGTGCGCGGGTCCACGAAGACGTTGCTCAGGAAGGTCAGGGGCATCAGGACCAGCATGCTGACGCCCATCACCGACTTCTCCGAGCGCAGCAGGAGGCCGAACATCGTCCAGACCCAGGAGAAGGCGAAGGAGAAGATCACCAGGAGGGCGATCGCCGAGACCACGCCCATCGCGCCGCCGGCGGGGCGGAAGCCCAGGGCCAGGCCCACGCCCATGATGACGGTGGCCGCCAGGATGTAGCGGAGGACGTCGCCGAAGATCATGCCGACCAGGGCGGCCGGGCGCCAGACCGGGAGGGTGCGGAAGCGGTCGAAGACGCCCTTCTCGATGTCGGTGTTCAGGCCCACACCGGTGTACATGGTGATCATCACAACGCTGGTGACCATGATGCCGGGCAGGAAGAACTGCAGGTAGTCGCGGGTGGAGCCGGCCAGCGCGCCGCCGAACAGGTACGTGAACATCAGCGTCATGATGATCGGGAACGCGGTGACGTCGAAGAGCTGCTCGGGGACGTGCTTGATCTTCAGGATCGCGCGCCAGCCGAAGGTCAGGGACGCCGCCAGGGCGCTCGGGCGCTGGGGGCGTTCCCCGCGGGTCAGCACCGCCGCCAGGGTCTCGGCCGACGGGGTGTAGGCGGTGGGCGCCTCCGGGGTGCTGGTCGTGGTGCTCATGCCGTGACCTCCTGCGGCTGCTCGGCCGGCCGGTCGGTGAGGGCCAGGAACACCTCGTCGAGGCTGGGCTGGCCCAGGGCGAAGTCGTCGACCACGATGCCGGCGGTAGCCAGCGCGGCCAACGCCCGGGCGGCGCGCTCGGCGGCGCCCTGCTCGGAGCCCTCGGCCCGCGCGGTCAGGGCCACCGGGTCGGCGTCCAGCTCGACCGTCGTCTCCAGGGTGGTGGCCAGAACCCGCTCGGCGGCATCACGCTGCGCGGCGTCGCGGATCCGGACGTGGATCGTGCCCGCGCCGACCGAGGACTTCAGCTCGCCCGGCGTGCCCTCGGCGATGACCCGGCCGTGGTCGATCACCGCGATCCGGCCGGCCAGCCGGTCGGCCTCGTCGAGATATTGCGTGGTCAGCAGGACCGTGGTGCCGTTGGCGACCACCACCCGGATGATGTCCCAGACCTGGTTGCGGCTGCGCGGGTCCAGGCCGGTCGTCGGCTCGTCGAGGAACAGCAGGTCCGGCGTGTTGAGGATGCTCGCGCCGATGTCCAGCCGGCGGCGCATGCCGCCGGAATACTTCTTCACCTGGCGGTCGGCGGCGTCGGTCAGGCCGAACGCCTCCAGCAGCTGCGCGGCGCGCTCGCGGGCCCGGGGCCGGGAGTGACCGAGCAGGCGGGCCAGCAGGACCAGATTTTCCGTGCCGGTCAGGTCCTCGTCGACCGAGGCGTACTGACCGGTGAGGCTGACCCGGGCCCGGACGGCGTCGGCCTCGGACACGATGTCGTTGCCGAACACCCGGGCGCTGCCGCCGTCGGGTCTCAGCAGGGTGGCGAGCATGCGCACCACCGTGGTCTTGCCTGCTCCGTTGGGGCCCAGCAGGCCGTAGACGGTGCCGGCCGGCACCGTCAGGTCGACGCCGTCGACCGCGCGGTTGTCCCCGAAGGTCTTGACGAGCTCCGAGGTCTCGATGGCCGGTGCACTCATGCCAGCATGGTGCCGTACCCCTGTGACATTTTCGAGAAGTGGCCAGCACGTCCTCGGCCGCCCGGGTGACCTTGCCGTCGGCCCCGGCCGCCGCGTAGACCGCCACCGTGTCGGCCGCGATCGCCGGCCACGCGAAGTCCTCGCGGCCCCGGCGCCGGCCGCGGCGGGGCAGGGGGCG
>NZ_JBEZGQ010000271.1:0-9195 GCF_040650095.1 Actinoplanes sp. NPDC048791
CCGGGAGGCGGTGGGCGGGCTCTCGCCCCAGCACAACGGCTCGGGGCGGGCGGTGGACGCGGCGGCCCTGGCGGCGGTCGCGCTGATCGTCACCCGCCAGCGCCTGCCCCGCGGCGCCCAGTGGTGGCGGCTGGCGGTGGTCGGCGGCGGTGTCGTGGTGGGCTTCCCCCTGCTGACCTCGTACGCGCTCACCACCGCCCCGGCCGGCCACAGCGCTGTGGTCATCGCCGTCCTGCCGGCCGCGACCGCGGCCCTGGCCGTGATCCGCGGCCACGAACGCCCACCGCCCGCCTTCTGGGCCGCCGCCGGCCTCGGCGCAGCCGCCGCGCTCGGCTTCGCCTCCGCGCAGAGCGGAGACCTGGGCCGGCTGCACTGGAGCGACCTGCTCCTGTTCGGGGCTGTGCTGTCCGCTGCCATCGGGTACGCCGAAGGTGGCCTCCTCGCCCGCGAACTGGGCGCCTGGCAGACCGTCTCCTGGGCCCTCGTGGTCTGCGCACCGCTGATGCTCACGCTGGCCGCGCTCTCCGCCGTACGGCAAACCCCGCAGGCGACACCGGCGCAGTGGGCGGCCTTCGCGTACCTGGCGGTGGTCAGCATGTTCCTCGGCTTCTTCGCCTGGTACCACGGGCTGGCCGTCGGACCGATGGCCCAGGTCAGCCAGGTCCAGCTCATCCAGCCCGTGCTGACCATCGCCTGGGCCGGCCTGCTGCTGCGCGAACACCTCTCCGCGGCCACGCTCGTCGGCGGCCTCGTCGTGGTGCTCTGCGCGGCGAGCGCGGTCCGCGTACGCCTCAGTGGCCGCTGACGACGCCTACGCTGGGTGGATGCGGATCAGCTCGCTGCACACGTACCCCGTCAAGGGTTGTCACCGCCTCGACCACGACGCGGCGCGAGTGGAACCGTGGGGTCTCGCCGGCGACCGCCGCTGGATGATCATCGACCCCGACGGGGTCGGCATCACCCAGCGCCAGGCCCCCGCCCTCACCGGCCTGCACGCCGTCCCGCGCCCCGGCGGCCTGCTGCTCAACGGCTTCGACATCGCCGAACCCGAGGACGGCCCCAAGGAGACCCTGCGCGTCTTCAGCTCCAAACCGCCGCTGACCGCCCGGCTCGCCCCCGCCGCCACCGGCTTCATCTCCGGCTTCCTCGGCCGCCCGGCCCGCCTCGCCTGGCTCGCCGACACCAGCGTGCGGCCGATCCAGACCCACTCCCAGCCGGGCGACCGGGTCAGCTTCGCCGACGGCTACCCGCTGCTGCTCACCAGCACCGCCTCCCTCGACGCCGTCAACGACTGGCTGCTCGAAGCCGGCGACGAACCGGTGCCGATGACCCGCTTCCGGCCCAACGTCGTCATCACCGGCGCCCGCCCCTGGGCCGAGGACGACTGGCTCGGCCACCGCATTCAGCTCGGCGGCACCACCTTCCGCGCGGCCAAGTCCTGCAGCCGCTGCGTAGTCACCACCGTCGATCAGGAGACCGGCGAAGTGGGCCGGCAACCACTGCGCGCCCTCGGCCGGCACCGCCGCTACGACGACGGCCTGCTCTTCGGCATCAACCTCATCCCCGACATCAGCCCAGGTGAGACCGAAGTCATCCGGGTGGGGGAGTCTTCCTTAGCTCTGTCTTAGGAGAGTTGCCCGCGGGTGCCGCACCCGCGAAGGATGCGTCAACGTGACTGCTCACCGTCTCCTCGCCCCCCGCTGGCTCGCCACCGGCGGCGCCGTGCTGCTCGCCGGCGTCCTCGGCGTCGCCCTGCTGCTGCAGCACAGCGACCCCGCGTGCGCGGCGCCACCGAGCAGCGCCAAACACAGCGGCAAGGCGACGTTCTACGACCTCGCCGGCACCCAGGGCAACTGCTCGACCAAAACCCCGGCCGACGACCTGTACGTGGCCCTGGGCAAAGGCGAATACTCCGGCGCGGCGGCGTGCGGCAGCTACATCGACGTCACCGGCCCCAAGGGCAAGGTACGGGTCAAGGTCTTCGACTCGTGCCCCGAATGCCCGGTCGGTCACCTCGACCTGAGCCGCACGGCGTTCAAGAAGATCGGCAAGGAGATCGACGGCATCATCCCGATCACCTACAAGACCGTCCCGAACGCCCCCGCCCCCGGCCCGCTGAGCATCACCTTCGTCGAAGGCACCTCGCAGTACTACTGGGCGGTCAGCATCGACAACCACTCCAACGCCATCAAATCGGTGTCGGCCAAGGGCCCGGGCGGCAGCTTCAAAGCCGCGAAGCAGGAGGACTACAACGTCTGGATCATCGACGGGCAGATGGGCAACGGCCCGTTCCAGGTCAAGATGACCGACATCTACGGCAAGACCATCACGGCGAAGAACATCAAACTGCTCCCGCAGAAGAAGCAGACCACATCGGTACGCTTCGCCAACGGCACCAGCACCAACGTCGAAGCAGCGCCGAAGCCGGCCAAGAAGAAGGCAACGCCGTCCCCCAAGCCGAAGAAGCCGTCCCCGTCCGTCACATCCTCGTCGGCGGCGCCGGCCCCGGTGCTCGAAGCCACCGAAGCCGCCCCCGATCAGGCCGGCGACGTGGCGCTGGCCGCGGCGGAACCGGCCGTGAAAGCGGCATCCTGCGGCTGACGCAGCTCCAGCCACATGACCAGCTCGTCCCGATCATCACCGGGACCGACCCGCAGCGCGCCCGGAATACGGCCGACCTCCCGGTAGCCGAGCCGCCGGTAGAACCCGTCCAGCCCATGCCCGTCCCGGACGGTCACCTGCAAGGCAGCGAGTTGTAGCTCTGAAGCGACGGCGGCGGCCTCCCGCATGAGGGCGGCGCCGTAGCCGCGGCCCTGACTGCCGGGCAGGACCATGACGCGCTTGAGGACCCGCCAGTGCGCCTTGAGCGGGAACCGGTTGTCGGCGATGAAGAGCAGGGCGACCAGACGGCCGTCGTCGACGCCGATCAGCAGCCGGTCAATCCCCTGGGCGACGGCGGCGAGGGTGGTCTCGGCGAGCGGTCGCACCTGGTCCTCGGTGACCGGAGCGACGAAGCCGACTGCGCCGCCGGCGTTGGTGACATCGGTCCAGAGCGCGACGATGTCGGCCCGCAGGGCATCGGTCAACGGCGGATCGAGAACGAAGGACAGCGGCATGAGGTCATCCTTGCGCCCGCCGATCCGTTAGGACCGACGGGCGACCAGGATGGTGCGCGGCACCACACGGTGCGGAAGGGGGGACTTGAACCCCCACTCTCTCTCGAGAACCAAATCCTAAGTCTGGCGCGTCTGCCGGTTCCGCCACTTCCGCCCGATTTGCCCTTGTGGGCTGTCGTGCCGAATATCTTAGACGGTGACCGGCGGATCAAGTTTCTCGGCTGCGGCCCTCCGGTCCTCCGGCTTGGACAATCCGACAGTCTTGAGAATGTTGTGGATCGTCGTCGGCGACACGGAGATGCCACCGTCTTCCTGCTGGCGCAGTGCCGCGGCAATGTTCCGGTCGCTCATCGAGGGGTGCTGGAGAGCGAAGGCGACGACGGCGTCGCGATGGGCTTGCGAGATCCGGTTGCTGCGCGGGCTGTGAGCAAGCGAGCCACGTTCTTTGAGCCGGCGTTGGAGGTTGTAGACATGATTGCGATCGCAGCCGATCAGTCTCGCGGCGTCTGTCACCGTGACCTCTTTCAGGTCGACGCGCGCCAGCACCTCGACCTTCTCTTCATCGCTGAGTGCCTGGACCGGTCCGCTCAGGTCCACGGCGTTGCCCTGAGCGTCCACCCGAATGGTGCCGGCTGAGGATCGCTGCCGGTTGCGTCCGGCATATGTGGCCGTCTGACCGTGGCAATTCGGGCACAGGAACCGCAGGTTGTCGATGCGGCAATCCCAGAACTGTCCGTCGATGTGATCGACATGCAGGGTCAAGGGGCGGCCGTTCCAGCTGTCGTCGATGCCGCATTCCGCGCAGAGATACGGGCGGCCCGTTTCCTCCAGTGCCCGCCGGAGGGCCTTCGGCTTCTCGCGCTTGGCGTCGATCGGCCGAAGCACCAGGACCTCGGTGTGGTGGCGCCGCCGCAGACTGTGGGTGCCGCGGAGGTGGGCCTGGCCGAGGAAATGTGAGGTCTCGATGCCGAACTGGTTGATGCGCCGCCGCAGATGGGCGTGTGCGCCGCCGTTTTGCGGCAGGCCGAGATGGCGCAGAACCCCGGCCATCGAGATTGAGGCGGCGACCGCCTCGCTCAGCATTTCCCGGGTGTACTTGACGTAAGCCATGTGGAGTTGTCCCTACCTGTTCGTGACGTTCTCACTGACAGAGGCAGGTGGTCGATGTCTTGCACTGACCGGTGTGGCGGGCGCGGCATGGTTCTCGGGGTGACGCCCGACCACTAGTCACTCGTAAAGGCTACTCCGGCTTTCCCCGCGGTGTCCATCCCGCGTGCGCACGGCACGGCGGCCGCCTCGCGGATCGAGCCGCATGACGGCCGCCGTGGGATGGCGGTCCCCGCAGGGATCAGTAGCGGAACATCGCCAGGCTCTGCTGGAGGTCGTGGGCCACCCGGGCGAGTTCGTCCGCCGCCGCGGCCGTGTTGGCCGCCGCGCTCGTCGTTTCCGCCGCTGCTTCGGCCACCTCGGCCACGTTCGAGGAGATCTCGGTGGAGCCGGCGGCCACCTCGCCCACGTTGCGGCCCATCTCGTTGGTGGTCGCGGTCTGTTCCTCGACCGCGGCCGCGATCGCCGTCTGGGTCGCGTTGATCTGGTCGATGACCGCGCCGATCTCGGCGATGGCGGCGACGGCCGCGGCCGAGTCGGTCTGGATGGCGTCGACCCGGGTGCGGATGTCCTCGGTGGCCCGGGCGGTTTCCTGGGCCAGTTCCTTGACCTCGCCGGCCACGACCGCGAAGCCCTTGCCCATCTCGCCGGCGCGGGCCGCTTCGATGGTCGCGTTCAGGGCCAGCAGGTTGGTCTGGGCCGCGATCCCGGTGATGATTTTGATGACCGAGACGATCTCGGCCGAGGACTCGCCCAGCTTGTTGAGGATCGCCCCGGCCTCGCCGGAGATCCGGACCGCCTGGCCGGCCACGTCGGCCGCGCTGGAGGTACTGCGGGCGATCTCGGTGATCGAGCTGCCGATCTCGTCGGCGCCGGCGGAGACCGTCGCGATGTTGACGCTGATTTCCTCGGACGCCGTGGACACCGCGTGGGCGCGGCCGGCCGAGCGGGCCGCGGACGCGTTCATCCGGCCGGCCACGCCGGTGAGGTCCTCCGAGGAGGAGGCCAGCGTGGTGACGTTGGTGCCGATGTCGCGCAGGGCCGCGGTGAGGCGGTCGAGGGCGGTGTTGAGTGCCTCGCCCATCCGGCCGACCTCGTCGCGGCCCTTGACCTCGAGGCGCTGGTCCAGGCGGCCTTCGGCGAGTGCTTCGAGGACCTTGACGGTCTGGCCGAGCGGGCGGGCGATGGCCCGGCTGACCACGACGGCGATGACGGCGGCGAAGGCCATCGCGCCGGCGATCAGCGCCAGGATCAGGATGCGGGCCATGGTGGCGTTGCTGCGGGCGTCCGCCATCTGCTGCTGGGCGGCTTTGTCCTCGATGCCGGCCAGGTTGTTCAGCGCGACGGTGATCTTGCTGGTGAGCGGGTCGATGTAGTTGTTCTGCACGCCCAGGTAGGTGCCGAGGCTGTTGGCCGTGGCCGCCGGGACGAGCTGCTGGTCGCGGATCTTGCGGTATTCGGCCAGGCCGGCCGTGAATGCGCCGCGGTCGGTGTCGGTGCCGGCGGCGGGGTTGGCCGCGTACGCCGCCCAGGTGGTGTCGATGTCGCTGTCGAGCCGTTCGATCGCCATCCGCACGTTGCTGACGTCGGCCAGCGGGGAGCGCAGGATCAGCTTGGCGGACAGTGAGGTGGCCTGCTGGACGTCGGCCCGGACCTCGCCGAGCCGGGCGATGGCCTGCACGTTCTCCTGGTACATGGTCTCGAGCCGGTTGTTGGAGCCGCGCAGCTGGGCCAGGCCGGTCAGCCCGACCGCGATGACCAGCAGGCTGAGCACGCCGAAGGAGGCGAACAGCTTCTGCGACACCCGCAGGTTCCGCAGCGGGCCGCCGCCCTGGCCCTTCTCGCCGGAGGAGGGCCGGGTGCGGGGACGGCGGGGCTTGGCGAGCGGCATCGGCGGTCTCCGGAGGGGATGGACAACAGGTGCCGCTCTAATCGGCACCGGCCCTCAGCATCCGCGAAGTTTGCCGCAAAAGTCAGTCGATACCGAGATCCCGGCGCAGCTTGGCGACGTGCCCGGTGGCCTTGACGTTGTAGAAGGCGTGCTCGATGGCGCCGTCCTCGTTGATGACGAAGGTGGAGCGGATGACGCCGGTCACCGTCTTGCCGTACATCTGCTTCTCGCCGAACGCGCCGTACGCGGTCAGCACGCTCTTGTCCTGGTCGCTGACCAGCGGGAAGGTGATGGCGTCGCGCTCGCGGAACTTGGCCAGTTTGGCCGGGACGTCCGGGGAGATGCCGACGACCTCGTAGCCGGCCGCCTGCAGCGAGCCCAGCGAGTCGCGGAAGTCGCAGGCCTGGGTGGTGCAGCCGGGGGTCATCGCCGCCGGGTACACGTACAGGATGACCTTGCGGCCGCGGAGGTCCTTCAGCGTCAGGGTGTCGCCGTTGTCGGTGGGCAGGGTGAACTCGGGGGCCGGGTCTCCCGGGGTGAGGCGCTCAGTCATGGTCCGAAGATAGCGGGGCTGCCCGCAGCCGCAGCACGCCCGTCGCCGCCATCGCCACGCCGGCTCCGATCGCGACCAGCACGGCGGCCCGGGCGGTCCAGGACGGGCCGGGGAACGAGACGACCGCCTGACGGAAGACTCCCGCGTCGGCGAAGCCGCCGAAGACGGTCAGCAGTGCGCCGGCCAGGGCCAGCAGGAACGGCGTACGGCCGCGCAGGGTCAGCACGCCCGCGGCCACCGTGACCAGCGCTGCCACGATCGCCGGGGTCTGGCCGCCCGCGCCGAGGCTCATGCGCGTCACCGCGTACCCGAGGGTGATCGTGCCCGCGATCAGCGCGACCGGTCCCAGCAGCCGGGCCCGGCGCCGGCCCAGGGCCGTCAGGCCGGCGGCCAGGGCGAGCGCGCCGACCCACCACAGCCAGGCCGGGGGTGGTGGCTCCCAGGTGAGGGTGCCGCGGACCTCGATGGTGCGCACGCCGTCGCGCAGCGGCACGACCCAGTCGTTGATCTTGTGGCTGCGGGACGGGTCGGCCTGCGCCTGCGGCGGCAGTTCGTCGTCGAGCCAGCGGGTGCGCTGGTCGTGCCAGCGCACGGTGGTGCCGGTGGAGACGCGGCGCCACTGCGGGGCCGCGGTCGGGGAGGCGCCGGCGGGCACCGGGGTGTCGCCGTCGAGGGTCCGGTTCGTGTACGTGGCCGGCGAGTTCACGTTCTCGTACGTGCCGTCGGGCCGCACCTCCAGGTAGGGCTCCTCCTGGTAACCGAGCACCTCGACCGTACGCCCGGTGCCGTTGACCAGCTCCAGCCGCGCGCCGGCCTCCACGACCCGGACGCTCAGCCCGGGCTCGGCCGGGCTGAGCCCGGTCACCTCCGTGCGGTACGCGGTCGCGTCCGGGCCCTCACCGCCGTGGGCGGAGGCCGGGCCGGCCGGCACGAGCAACGCACCGGCCAGCACGGCGACGAACAGGGTGGTACGCCTCACGCGCCGGCCGCCCCCACCGCGGCCATCAGGGCCTGCGCCGTGGGCGACTCGAGGGCCTTGCCGCCGACCAGGACGGTCGGTGTGCTGTTGACCCCGCGGGCGCCCGCGGTGTCGGTCACCTTGGTGGCCCACGCCTTGTACGTGCCCTTGTCGATGGCGTCGGCGAACGCGGCGTCGGTGAGGCCGACGGACTTGCCCAGCTCGATCAGTTTGGCGTCGTCGAGCCCGGCGCTGCCCTCGGCGGGCTGGTTGGCGAACAGCACCTTGTGGTACTCGGCGAACTTGCCGCCCTGCGCCGCGGCGGCCGAGGCGGCGGCGGCCCGGGTCGAATACTCGGTGCTGGAGGCGCGGTCCAGGATCGCGATCGGGTGGTACTGCACGGTCACTTTGTTGGTGGCGACGAGCTGGTCGATCGTGCTCGCCGCGCCGGCCTCGAACTGGCCGCAGGCGGGACAGATGAAGTCCTCGTAGATGTCGATCTTCACCGGGCCGGTGCCGACCGCGAAGGCCGTACCCTCGTCGACCGCCACGCTCGGCGTGGTCAGGCCGGCCGTCTTGTCGCTCTCCTGGTTGGCCGCCACGCCCCAGCCGATCAGGCCGACGACGACCAGCAGGACCACGACGCCGAGGCTGGTCCAGAGGGTGACCCGGCGCCGGCGTTCCCTGGCCAGCTGCTCCTGGACGACCCGCTTGGCCTTGGCCTTGTCTCGGTTGCCGCTCACTGTTCCCCCATCAGGACACCATCGATCGAGTAGCGGGTCCGCGGTCGCCACAGCAGGATCCCGGCGAGCAGCAGGAAACCGGCGTCCCGGACGAGATCCCACGTGTACTGCGGGGTCTGCCCCGCGCCCAGCTCCCCGCCCGTGCTGAAACAGCCGCAGTCGATCTGCAGGCCGCGCGCCCAGGCGGAGATGATGCCGGCGATGAAGATCACCAGCAGGCCGGCGGAGATGCCGGCGCTGAGCCGCACCGCGAGCCCGGCCAGCAGCAGCAGGCCGAGGGCGATCTCCAGGAACGGCTGGGCCGCCCCGATGACCTTCGCCACCTCGTACGGGAAGAGGTCGTAGGCGTTGACTGCCCGGCCCGAAGCGGCCAGGTCACCGACCTTGAGCCCGCCGGCGACCAGCCACACCGCGGCCAGCCCCAGCCGGGCGGCCGTGGAGATCCACAGCCAGCCGTTCGTCGTACGGGCGGACTGCCCGATCTCCATGCTCACGCCCCCTTAGTCGGCGCTCGCCGCCGCCTGGTTCCGTTCTACCGCCTGGGGGTTTGCTGGGTGATGGGTCAAAAGTCCCTGAATGATCAGCTGGCCTGGGCGGCGGTGACCGCGGCGACCAGCTCCTCGCGGGCCCGGGCGACCCGGGAGCGGATGGTGCCCACCGGGACCTCCTCGACCTCCGCGGCCTCGGCGTAGGACATGCCGAGCACCTGGGTGAGCACGAACGCGGTGCGACGTTCCTCACCGAGCCGGCTCAGCAGGTCGGCGGCGCCGAGCCGGTGCGCGGGATCCGGCTGCCGCGGCACGTCGGCCCAGGCCTGCGCGGCCAGC
>NZ_JBEZGQ010000272.1:0-9127 GCF_040650095.1 Actinoplanes sp. NPDC048791
GCCGCGACCAGGCCGGTCGGGAGCAGAACGGCCGCGAGCAGGGCGGCCGTGAGCAGGGGAGCCGGGACCAGAACGGCCAGAACGGCCGCGACCAGGGCGAGAGCCGGCGCGACAGCGCACCGGCCGACGGCCAGGGCGACACCGAACGCGCCGACCGGGGGGACCGGCCGGAGCGTGGCGAGACGCGCAACCGGGACCGCCAGCGCAACCCGCAGCGGGCCGAGGGCGGCGACCGCAACGACCGCCCCGACCGCGGCAGCAACGACCGTAACGAGCGCACCGACCGCAACGACCGCGGTCCGCGCAACGACGGCCCGGACGACGAGGACGGCGACAACGGCGAAGGCGGCCGGCGCAGCCGGCGCAGCCGGTTCCGGGACCGCCGGCGTGGCCGGGACCGTGACGGCGAGGGTGGTGGCACCGGTGGTGGCCGCGACGGCGGCCGGGACGGTGGCCGCGATGGTGGCCGGGACAGCGGTCGTGACGGTGGCCGCGAGCCGCACGTCAACGAGGACGACGTGCTCGTTCCCGTGGCCGGCATCCTCGACGTGCTGGACAACTACGCGTTCGTCCGCACCACGGGTTACCTGTCCGGTCCCAACGACGTCTACGTCTCCATGTCGCAGGTCAAGAAGCACGGGCTGCGTCGCGGGGACGCCGTCACCGGTGCCGTGCGGGCCGCACCGCGCGACAGCGGCAGTGGTGACCAGCGCCGGGACAAGTACAACCCGCTGGTCCGGCTGGACACCATCAACGGCATGGAGCCCGAGGAGGCCCGCCGGCGTCCCGAGTTCTACAAGCTGACCCCGCTGTACCCGCAGGAGAGGCTGCGTCTCGAGACCGAGGCGCACATCCTCACCACCCGGGTCATCGACCTGGTCATGCCGCTCGGCAAGGGCCAGCGGGCCCTGATCGTCTCGCCGCCGAAGGCCGGTAAGACGATGGTGCTGCAGGCGATCGCCAACGCGATCACCCACAACAACCCCGAGTGCCACCTGATGGTCGTGCTGGTCGACGAGCGGCCCGAAGAGGTCACCGACATGCAGCGCTCGGTCAAGGGCGAGGTCATCGCGGCCACGTTCGACCGGCCGCCGCAGGACCACACCACGGTCGCCGAGCTGGCCATCGAGCGGGCCAAGCGCCTGGTCGAGCTGGGCCACGACGTGGTCGTGCTGCTCGACTCGGTGACCCGGCTCGGCCGGTCGTACAACCTGGCCGCGCCGGCCTCGGGCCGCATCATGTCCGGTGGTATCGACTCGACCGCGCTGTACCCGCCGAAGCGGTTCCTCGGTGCGGCGCGCAACATCGAGAACGGTGGCTCGCTCACCATTCTCGCGACGGCGCTGGTGGAGACCGGCTCGATGATGGACACCGTCATCTTCGAGGAGTTCAAGGGCACGGGTAACGCCGAGCTCAAGCTCGACCGGAAGATCGCTGACCGGCGTACGTTCCCGGCCATCGACATCCACCCGTCCGGCACGCGCAAGGAGGAGATCCTGCTCGGCAAGGAAGAGCTGGCGATCGTCCACAAGCTGCGCAAGGTGCTGAGCTCGCTGGAGTCCTCGGCGGCGCTGGATCTTCTGCTCGACCGGCTCAAGCAGTCCCGGACGAACATCGAGTTCCTGATGCAGATCGCCAAGTCCACGCCTGGCGAGTAAACGCCCGAAAACGGCATAAAGGGGCAGTCACCGCGAGGTGGCTGCCTCTTTGTCGCACAACGTGTGCGTTTCGACCCTTACGGGATCATGCGAACCTCCCCCTCACACCTCAGCTCAATGTGGGGAGGACGCTCGATGATCCCTGGCTACCGGGACCAACCGACCGAGAAATGGGACCCGATCGCACCGGTCGATCCCGGCGAGGCCGAGGACTTCCTGCGGCAGTGCTACGTCGAGAACCCCCGGCTGGGCCCGGTCGAGCCGCGACTGGCCATCGTGCGCGCGCAGATCGCGGCGACCGGCGGCTACGTGCACACCACCGAGGAGCTGGCGTACGGCGCCAAGATGGCCTGGCGCAACGCGAGCCGCTGCATCGGCCGGCTCTACTGGCGCAGCCTGGTCGTGCTGGACCGCCGCCGGGCCCGGAGCGCCGACGAGATCTTCTCGCTGCTGGTGCACCACCTGCAGACCGCCGGTGGTGGCAGCGAACGCCCGGGCGCGATCCGGCCGGTCATCAGCATCTTCGCGCCGGCGCTGCCCGGCCAGCCGTACGCGCGGGTCTGGAACGAGCAGCTGATCCGCTACGCCGGCTACCGCACCGAGGACGGCAGTTCGGTCGGGGACCCGCGCAACGAACAGTTCACCGCCGCCATGCAGGGCTTCGGCTGGCGCGGCAAGGGCGAGGCCTTCGACGTGCTGCCGGTGGCGATCGAGACCCCGGCCGAAGGCGTACGCCTCTACGAACTCCCGGAACGCGCCATCCTCGAGGTGCCGCTGACCCATCCCGAGTTCGGCTGGTTCGCGGAGCTCGGCCTGCGCTGGCACGCCGTCCCCGCGATCGCCAACATGCGGCTCACCATCGGCGGTGTGCAGTACCCGCTGGCGCCGTTCAACGGCTGGTACATGGGCACGGAGATCGGCGCTCGCAACCTGGCCGACGCCGACCGCTACAACATGCTGCCGATCGTCGCCGCCCGGATGGGACTCGACACCAGCCGGGAGTCGACGCTGTGGCGGGACCGGGCGCTGGTCGAGCTGAACCGGGCGGTGCTGCACTCGTACGAGAAGGCCGGTATGAAGATCACCGACCACCACACCGAATCGGCCCGCTTCCTGACCCACCTGCGCAACGAGGAGAAGGCCGGCCGCCGGGTGCCGGCGGACTGGACCTGGATCGTGCCGCCGATGTCCGGCGGCATCACGCCGGTCTTCCACCGCTACTACGAGGAGCTCGACCTGCGCCCGAACTTCTACCTGGACCCCGAGGCGCAGGCCTTGTCGCGCGACGGGACCCGGTGCCCGTTCAGCGGGTAGCGGAAGATCAAGATCAATGTCCGGTCGTGCCTGGTTGCATGGCGCCGACCGTCGCTCCCGCCGATGACATGTCCGTGCGTGGCCGACCCGGCTCAGGCGAACTCGTTCAGCGGGAAGTCGTCGCGGTGCCGCCAGGCGGCGTCGGTGCGGACATGGTCCTCGCGGACCCATTTCAGGAGCCGGTGCGAGAACTCGGCCGCCGGGATGCGGCCGGCGCTGCGGACCACAAAACCCTCGGAATTCTCGGCATCGCGGGTCTTCGCCCACGCGGCGCGGGCCTCGCTGAGACTGCCCCCGCGGTACAGGACGGGGACCACCGGCAGCTCCAGGCGCTGCGCCCAGTCGACGGTGTCGTCCCAGCCGAGCAAGGTGTCCGTCTCGTCCCAGATGCCGAAGACGATGAAGACGCCCGGCAGGTCCGTGTAGGCGATGCTGCGGCGGGCCCACATGGACTCGCCGCAGACCCGCCAGTCGTCCGGGATCCGGTACGCCGTCATCGCCCACAAAGCCTTGGCCGGCCGGTCCCACGGGTTGGTGCCGGAGTCGACGGAACGGGCGTACATGGCGTCGCGGGTGAAGGTGAGGTTGCCGCCGTCGAGCTTCTCCGTCACCACCAGCTCACCGTCCAACCAGGACAGATCGGGCTGGATCCTGTCGTCGGCGGTGGCCCCGGGGGAGTCGGGCAGGTGGAAAGTCCGCGGATACTTCCCGTCCCGCCCGTCCATCAGAAGTCCCCCTCCGCCACCTGGAACACCGTCAGGCCCAGGGCGCGCCACATACGTACCACCTGCTGACGGTCGTCGAAAACCCCGATGACCCGCCAGCGGTCGCGGATCTCCCGATCGAAGATCTCCCGCTTGACGACGGCGTCCTTGCGCGAGTCCCCCTCGGGCCGCATGAAGAGTCCTTCGTACGGCACATCGACGTAGAGGTCCAGCCACGCCTCGGTCTCGGCGCGGCACACCTCGTCCCGCCCCGAGCAGAAGACGATGGCGTGCCCGGCCGCGTGCATGGCCCGCACGGCCGCGATGACCGCCGGATTCGGCGCGTCCTCACCGACCCGGCCCCAGTCGTACGGGCTGCGGCCGTTCATCAGCGCGACCGTGCCGTCGATGTCCACCAGCACCACCGGCGGCAGCTCCGGATCCGGGTCGTAGAGGACACCCGGCCCGCCCGGATCGACGTACGGCACCGGCAGCGGCAGGTTCTTGCCGGCCAGATACCGCTGGTGCATCCGGCGGATCCCGGCCTCACCGACCCGCTCGTCGTCGGGCCGCCCGGCGTCCCGGCGCAGGCACTCCTCGAGGGGCACATCGGTGAAGTCGTGCACCTCGAAACTCGCGTGGAAACGCGCGGCGAGCTCGGCCCACTCCCGTACCGTCTTGGCCCGCAGGTTGGTGTCATCGACGATCACGTCGGCGTGGGCGCGCAGCAGCGCCTCCACGGCAGCCCGCTGGGCGTGCGTCACCTGGCCCTCGGCCCACTGGGTGAACAGGCGCTGCCCGTGCAGCATCCGCCGCAGGTCGTCGCGGTTGACCCGGACGACCTGCGGCTGCAGCTTGCGCGCGAAGGTGGTCTTGCCCGAGGCGGGCAGCCCCCGGGTGATCAGCAGTCTGGTCATGCCGTAGATCCAGCCTGTCCAGCGCGAGCACGCCAGGCGTAAACAAGGCGCCAGTCCACGCCGGCCGTGCGAGCAGCCTCCTGCACGCTCTTTCCCTCGGCCAGGCAGGCCATGGCAACCTCCCGTTGTCGTTGCAAGCGGTACCAGCGGGGCGGCTCTTGCTGGAGTGTCTGGCGGTACTGCGAGAACATCTGCCACTTCGCGCCCCGATAGAGATCGGGGTCAGCGAAGACCCAGTTGGCCGCTGCCCAAGCGTGGCGACCGTTGAAGCGGGCTTCGGCCAGAGCTTCGCACCGCTCGATGATGCGGTAGCGGCCGTTGGCCGGGATCGCCTTCATGGCGTCGCGCACGAACCAGGGGGTGCCGACAAACGACAAGTGCAGCATGGGATTGGCCTGCGGAGTGGGGTAGATGCCGACGCAGCCGTCGCCCTCCACGTATCCGCGAAGGAAGGGCGCCTGCAGGACCTGCGGAATTGTCGGCCAACTGTAGGTCAAGGTCTTACGGTGAGTGATCAAATATCGATGGTGCAGGTCCGCCACCATCCTGGCCGACACCAGACGGACCGAGTGGGTCGTCTGTCCGTACGGAGGGTGACCGACGTATACGCGGGCCGAGTGGTTCGTCAGGCGTCGAACCTCCTGAATGAGCTCGCGTCCGGCTTCTCCGGACTGACTGAGTGATACCGCTCTCAAGCTGGCCTCGACCGATCCGTCGGCAGCCAGAACTCCGGCGAGCCAGGCTGACGACGGCTTGTCCTCCGCGAAGATCTCATGACGCAACGACGCCGCGTCCGGACTAGGAAGGAACCGGCCGGTCTGCCGGTCCCTGTGTTCAGACATGTCACGAGACTAGGGGGTCGGGGCCGGATCGTGAACATGTCTCCGGCCACAGCCTGGACGTCCGCGGGTGGCCTCATGAGGTTTCCCTCCGTGCCGGCTGCCGCGGGAATGCGGCGAGCGGCGCTCACGTTACCCATCACGGACGCAGGAATGCCTCCTGATTTCGGATCAGGGCACGTGACATGGCAGACTGGTCCATCGGCCAGTAAAGGTTCCGGTTCACGCTCGAGTCGTCCGCCCTAGCGGGGCGGTTCGGTGCTGACGGCGACCCGGCGACCACTTCATCGAGAGGGACCGAGTAACCATGAAGAGCGGAATCCACCCGGAGTACACCTCGACCGAGGTCATCTGCTCCTGCGGCAGCACCTTCACGACCCGCAGCACCGCCAAGGGCGGCGAGATCCGCGTCGAGACCTGCAGCGCCTGCCACCCGTTCTACACGGGCAAGCAGCGCGTGCTGGACACCGCGGGCCGGGTCGCCAAGTTCCAGGCGAAGTACGCGAAGGTCAACGCGACCAAGAAGAAGTAGCTACCTCGACGGCGCCCACCCCGGAATCCGGGGTCGGGCGCCGTTCGTGTGTTCGATCCCCAGCGAAGGAGGCGCGGCGTGAGCACAGACCGGTTGTCGACCCTGCTCGAGGAGTACGCGCAGCTCGAGAAGCAGATGGAGGACCCCTCCATCCACTCCGACCAGGCCCTGGTGCGGCGGGTCGGGCGGCGCTTCGCCGAGCTCGCGCCGCTCTATGCCGCCAACGCCGAGCTGGAGGCCGCCCGCGCCGACCTGGCCGCCGCCAAGGAGCTGGCCGCCGAGGATCCCTCGTTCGCCTCCGAGGTCGAGGCGGTCGCCGCCGTGCTGGCCCCGCTGGAGGAGAAGCTCGGCGAGATGCTCATCCCGCGCGACCCGCACGACGCCAAGGACGTGATCGTCGAGATCAAGGCCGGCGAGGGTGGTCAGGAGTCGGCGTTGTTCGCCGGCGACCTGCTGCGGATGTACACCCGCTACGCGGAGAAGCACGGCTGGGTGGTCGAGGTCATCGACGCGCAGGATTCCGATCTGGGCGGGGTCAAGGACGTCTCGGTCGCGGTCAAGACCAAGGGTGTGCCCGACGGCGGCCACGGTGTCTGGTCGCGGCTCAAGTGGGAGGGTGGCGTGCACCGCGTGCAGCGGGTGCCGGTCACCGAGTCGCAGGGCCGGATCCACACCAGCGCCGCCGGCGTGCTGGTGCTGCCCGAGGCCGAGGACGTCGACGTGCACATCGAGCCGGGTGACATCCGGGTCGACGTGTTCCGGTCCTCGGGTCCCGGTGGCCAGTCCGTCAACACCACCGACTCGGCCGTACGCATCACCCACCTGCCCACCGGCACCGTGGTGAGCTGCCAGAACGAGAAGAGCCAGCTGCAGAACCGGGAGTCGGCGATGCGCATCCTGCGGTCCCGGCTGCTCGCCATGGCCCAGGAGCAGGCCGACGCGGCCGCCTCCGACGCCCGCAAGCTGCAGGTCCGCACGGTGGACCGGTCGGAGCGGATCCGGACGTACAACTTCCCGCAGAACCGGATCAGCGACCACCGGATCGGCTACACGGCGTACAACCTCGATCTGGTTCTCGGCGGGGAGCTGGATCCGGTGCTCGACGCGCTGGCGGAGGCCGACCGGGCTGCCCGGCTGGCCGGTGGGACGGAGATCAGCCGACGTCCGTGACGATCAGCCGGTTGTCAGAGGTCTCACAGACGATCAGATCGCTGCTGCTCTGGCAGCCGAAGTCGAGCACCGCCGAGACTGTGCCGCGGAGCAGCACCTCGCCGGATGCCGGGTCCACCTCGCTGATCAGCGTCAGGTCGTTGGAGTTCTGCGCGCGGGCGACCACATAGCGGGTCCCGTCGAGCCGGTAGTCCCAGACCGGCATCGCCGTGCCGAGGTCGACGAGTTGCCGTCCGGTGGCGGTGTCGACCAGGCGGTGCCGTTCGCCGGTCTCGTCGTCGCCGACCAGCAGCAGACCGTTGAGCAGTGGGAAGCCGTTGGCGGCGCCGCCGATCCGCCAGCGCACCGCGCCGGTCGCGCGGTCGTGGCCGGTGGTGGCGTTCGTCCCGTTGAGACAGACGACCGGGCCGCAGCCGTAGACGCCGCCCGGCGCCGTCTGCTGGATGCGCCAGAGCTGCCGCAGGTTGTCGGTGTCGTAGGCGGTCACTGTGGACGTGTCGCCCTCGTTGCGTTCCAGGTAGAGCTGCGTGCCGTCCACGATCAGCGTCGTGTAGTCGTTCTCCGACGCCGTCGGCGGCAGCCAGGGGAGCGTGCCGGTGGCCACAACGGAACCGTCATCCAGGTCCAGCACCTCGGCCCGGCCCTGCGCGGTCACGGTCACCAGGCGCTCCGCCGTCGTGCCGGGCGCGGTGTCGGTGGTCCAGGAGCCGATGTCCCCGGCCGGGCGGGACCAGATCGTGCTGCCGTCGCGCAGCCGTACGGCCCGGAAGGTGGTGACCTTGTCGCCCGCCTTGTTCCATTCGGTGAGCAGGGCCCGGTCGCCTTCGGCAGTGATCAGCTCGCCGGGCTGCCGCCAGAGCAGCCGGCCGGTGACGGTGTCGACGGCGGCCGTGTCCCGATTGAACTCGCGGGTGACGGTGGCGCCGTCGGCGTCCTCGTACATCGCTGTCTCCGGGCCGGTCGGCAGCAGCAGGGCGCCCGCGCGGATGCCGCTCAGCCAGCTGCTGTCATCCGGCGCGGGATGCGACCAGCGCAGCCCGCCGGTCCGCAGGTCGTAGGCGCTGAGCCGGTCCTGCCCGGGCTGGGTCAGCACGTAGACGCTGTCGGGGGTGAGCATGTAGGCGCCGCTGCCCAGCTCGAACGGAATGCTCCAGAGCTGGGTCAGCCCGCTCGGATCGGGCCGGGCCGACCCGGTCACCGTGAGCACGCTGGCGGCCGCGACGACGGCGACGAGCAACGACCGCAGGTCCCGCCGGCCGAGCGGGCGCCGGTCCGGCCGGGCGTCCTGCTCGTCGCCCCCCTCACTGACGAGCCCGAGCTCGATCACCGCCATTCCCCGAGCGTAGGTCTTCGGCGTCCTACGCGGGGGTACGGTGCGAAGCCGCCGCGGCCAGGGCGGCGCTGAGCGTACGGCCGTTCGTGCCGACCTCGGACCAGCCCGCGGCCAGGCCGATCGGCGTGCCCGGGACCAGGACCTGCCAGTTCTCCGCGGCGGCGGCCGCGCTGATCCGCCGGGAGACCTCGGCCGCCTGGGTGGGTCCGGCGCCCGGCAGCACCACCACGAACTCGTCGCCGGCGAAGCGGGCCACGAAGTCGCCGCGGCGCATGACCCGGTTGAGCACACCGGCGATGCGCTGGAGCACCAGATCGCCGCAGTGCCGCCCGTGCCGGGCGTTGACCGCGGTGAAGCCGATCAGGTCGCAGACGCCGATCGCCGCGCGTTCGCCGCGGGCCAGCATCGCCGCCACGTAGCGTTCGAGCTGGCGGCGGTTGGGCAGGCCGGTGAGCGGATCGGTGAGGTTCTCGTCGCCGTAGCGGCCCATGTCGCGGTGGGTCTCCTCGGCGTCGAGGCGGGCCGCGACCCCGTCCAGGTAACCGTCGCGCAGCCGGTCGATGCGCTGGGCGGCCAGCCGGAAGGCGTGCCGGTCGGCGGCGTGCGCGGCCTCGTGGTCGCCGGCCGAGGAGTGGCAGATGCTGCGCAGCCGGGCCGGTT
>NZ_JBEZGQ010000273.1:0-9119 GCF_040650095.1 Actinoplanes sp. NPDC048791
GTCAGCTCCCGGTCGTCGCGCCCCGCCGCAGGTCGGCTGAACCGGGTCACGATCGCCCAGTCGGCGCCGGCCCGGCCCTGCCCCACGGCGTCCGCCCGGGCCGTTCCCCACTCCAGGTCGCACAGGTCCAGGGCGAGCACTCCGCCCGGCAGCAACGCGTCGGCCAGCGCGGCCAGCCCGCGCTGGACCGCCGCGGTGTCCGGCAGATAGTTCAGGGCGTGCCCGACCCCGACGATCGCATCGGCCCGGGGCACCGGCTCGTCCGGCAGGACCAGGGTCCGGATGTCCACGGCGCCCGGCACGGCGGTCCGCGCGAGCTCGAGCATCGCCGGCGCGGCATCCGTGGCGACGACCCGGTGACCGGCCTGCACCAGGAATCTGGTCAGCAGGCCGGTCCCGCAGCCGATCTCCAGGACCAGGCCGCCGCGCTCCCGCACCGGTTCCAGCAGGGCCAGGATGCCGGGCGCACAGGCGGCGGCGTGGAAGCCGTACCCCTGGTCGGTGACATAGGCGAGGTCCGAGCGGAAGGAAGACATCCGCTCATCCTCGCCCACGGTCAGCTCGTCTCGCCGGCCATGCTGAAGCTGCGCAGCCGGTCCACCGCCGCCAGGGTGCAGCCCAGGACGAAGATCGCCGCCATCACGATGGACACCGTGAGGGAGACCTTGGACTCCAGGATGGCGGTCGGGGCGATCTTGTCGGCGATCGTGATCACGTACTGCTCGATGGACAGCACCCGGGTGCCGCTGACGAAGCGGCCCAGCAGGCCCTCCCAGACCAGGATGTAGACCAGGCCGAGCAGCACCGGCCGGCGGGTCAGCAGGCTCAGCAGCAGGAAGAACGCCGAGTACGCGCACGCACCGACCACCGCGGCCGCCGCCAGGCCCAGGCCCAGGCGCGCCGAGTCGGCCAGCGCGCCCGCCACGAACAGCGGCACCGCCGAGGTCACCGCGCTGACCCCGATGGCGACGCCCAGCTTGGCCAGGATGATGTCGCGGCGGGGCAGCGGCTTGGTCAGGATGTGCACGATCGTGCCGTCGTCCACTTCGGAGCCGAGCACGCCGGTGCCCACGATCAGGCTGATCACCGGCAGCACCACGGCCAGGCCCAGACCGACCAGCACCGGGGTGCCCCAGTCGGCCGGGTTGACGTCGTAGGAGCGGCACAGCACGGCCAGGCCGACCAGCAGCAGCGGCAGGGGCAGCAGCAGGAGCACCCGGCGCCGGCCGAACAGTCCGCGGGCAGTGATCCACGCAACGGTCGACACGTCAGGCCTCCAGCAGGTAGGAGAAGACACTCTCCAGGGATTCGTCGGAGGGCAGCAGCTTGCGCAGCCGGATGCCCTCACCGATGGCGATGCGCGGCAGCGCGCGGGTGAAGCTGCCGTAGTCGGACGCGCGTACGGTCAGCCCGGCGTTGTCGATCTCCACGCCGCTGACCGACTTCTCGCCGATCAGGGCCACGGCCAGCCGGCGGTCGTCGGACGACTGCACGGCGAAGACGTGCGGGCGGTTGGTCATCAGCCGGCGGATCCGGCGGTAGTCGCCCGAGGCGGCGAGCCGGCCGGCCACGATCACCTGGACCGTGCCCGAGACCTGCTCCACCTCCTCCAGGATGTGCGAGCTGAACAGGATGGTGTGGCCCCGGTCGCCCAGCTCGTGCAGCAGGCCCATCATGTGCATCCGCTGCCGCGGGTCCATGCCGTTGAACGGCTCGTCCAGCAGCAGCACCTGCGGGTCGTGCACCAGGGCCGCGGCGACCCGGGTGCGCTGGCGCATGCCCTTGGAGTACGTCTCGATCCGGCGGTCGGCGGCGTCGGTCATCTCGACCAGCTGCAGCGCCCGCTCGGCCGCGGCCTTCGGGTCGGGCAGCTTCTGCATCCGGGCGCTGGCCTGGACGAACTCGCGGGCGGTGAGGAAGCCGTGCACCGCCTCGCGCTCGGCGACCAGGCCGAGCCGGCGGTAGATCTCCGGGTTGCGCCAGGTCGGCGCGCCGTCGACGGTCACCGTGCCGCGCGAGGGCGACAGGAAGCCCGCCATCATGTGCAGCACGGTGGTCTTGCCGGCGCCGTTCGGGCCGAGCAGGCCGGTGACGCCCGGTTCCAGCGTCATGCTGATGTCGTTGACCGCCACCACGTTGCCGTACCAGCGGGACACGTTCTCGAGCTCGACTGTGGTCACAGCGAGGCCACCCTCCGGTAGCGGGCCAGTAGCAGCAGCAGGCAGGTGGCGATCAGGGTGGCCGCCTCGATGGCGTACACCGCGCCGAACTCGCCGATGTTCAGGCCCGTGTTGGCCCCGCTGATCAGCCACTGCCCGACGCCGCTGACCACGGTCATCGGGCTGGCCAGACCGGCCAGGTCCTGCGCGGTGGACGACGGCAGGATGGACAGCACACCGACCACCGGGGTGGTCATCAGGAAGACGGCGACGATGCCGCCGGCGGCGAACGCCCGCTTGCCGGTCAGGGAGGCGATCAGCAGGCCGATCGCGGTGAACAGCAGCGCCCAGATCAGGCTGTAACCCCAGGCCGGAAGCAGGTCCTCGATCTCGTTCCAGACCCCGGACATCCCGGTCTTGGTGGTGAAGGCGCCGCCCAGGAAGATGATGAACTGCGGGCCGGCCAGCAGGATCCACACCGCGGTCACCATCGCGGCGACCTTGGCCCCGATGTAATCGGCGGCGCGCAACGGCCGGCTGAAGTAGAGCGGCAGCACCCCCGAGCGCAGGTCGCGGGAGACCAGCTCCGGGGCCACGATCGCGACGAAGAAGATGATCAGCCAGCTCATCGCGTCGGCGAACTGGATGTAGTTGAGCGGCAGGGTGCCGAGCTGGGCGCGTACCGCCGCGAGGATGACCGCGACCAGGGCGACGATCCCGAAGACCAGCCACGGGAAGATCTTGGCCTTGGCCGACCGGCCGAAGCCGTAGGCCGCGCGCAGGCCGTGCACGTAGATGGCGGCGAACACGGCGCCGCGGCCCAGCCGCGGGCCGGTGTAGCGCTGGTATCCGATGTCGTGGATGACGCTCGACTCAGGCATCCGCGGTCTCCCTCGTGGCGAAGAGCTCGGCCACCCGGTGGCGTCGCTGGTCCAGGCGGTGCAGCGGCAGATCGAGATCGGCCACCACCTGCAGGACGTGGTCGTAGGTGGCCTCCTGGGTCAGCGGCACGAGCAGCAGCCGGCCGTCCCGGGTGACCGGCAGCTCCAGCGCCTCCAGCGCCGCCGCCAGTTCCTCCGTACCCTCGCTGACCTCGACCGCGAGCACCTCGCTGGCCTCGGTCATGGCCGAGATGCGGTCGGCGCGCAGCAGCCGGCCGCCCTCGATCGCGACCAGCGAGTCGCAGATCCGCTCGACCTCGCCGAGCAGGTGCGAGCAGACAACCACCGAGATGCCGAACTCGTTGCCGATGCGCTGGATCAGCGCCAGCATGGCGTCGCGGCCGGCCGGGTCCAGACCGTTGGTCGGCTCGTCGAGCAGCAACAGGTCGGGGTCGTGCACCAGGGCCTGGGCGAGCTTGACCCGCTGCTTCATGCCGGTCGAGTAGCCGCCGATCTGCCGGTAGCGCTCCTCGTAGAGCCCGACGTGGCGCAGCGCCTCGGAGGCCCGTTCGCGGGCGGCGGTGCGCGGCAGCCCGCTGATCCGGCCCAGGTGGGTGACGAACTCGGCGGCGGAGACGTCCGGGGGCAGCGCGTCGTGCTCCGGCATGTAGCCGACCTTGGCGCGGACCCGGTCGGGGTCGACGGTGGGATCGATGTCGAAGACCCGCACCTGCCCGCCGGTCGGCGCGATCAAGCCCAGCATGATCTTGATGAAGGTCGACTTGCCGGCGCCGTTGGCGCCGACCAGTCCGATGATCCCGGGCTCGACAGCGACGGTGAGGTCATGCAGGGCGGTCACCTGCGTGCCGTACGTCTTGGTCAACCCTTGGGTAACGATGAGGCTCACAGCCGACAGCCTAGGAACCCGTGTCACCGAAGCGGATCAGGTAAACCCCCGAGTCCCCCCTGAGTACGGGACACACGGCGGGTGGATCACATGCAAAGATGCCGCTGGATTTCATCGGACATCGAAGCAACACGGGGGTACGGCGCATGGCACCACGCCTGACGAAGCGCGCACGGTACGGCAGACATCGGATCACTCAGGCGCTCGCAGGCATCGCTGTCGCCGCCGCGCTGCTCACCGCCCCGCAGCCCGCCGCGGCTGCGACCGAGGAGCCCGTACCGTCCACCTCGGCGTCGGCTCCCGCCGAGCCGTCACCGCCGGTCACGCCGAGCCCGTCGGCCGATGAGGCCACCCCCACCGCGACCCCTGATCCGTCGATGCCGCCCAGCCCGGGCAAAGCGCCGCAGCCGACAGCCAAGCCCAAGCCCAAGCCGAGCAAGGCTGACGTGGCCGCCGCCGAACCCTGCGGTGGTGTGATCACCCTCGGCACGGCAGTGGACTGCGAGGAGATCAAGGACAAGCAGAAGCACGTCTACACGCTGACCACCACGGCGGCCGGCGAGCGGCTGATCCTCGTGCTGCGCGCGCAGGTCGAGGGTGGCGACAGCCTGAGCGGCACACTCACCAGCACCGACGGCGAGACCAGCTGCTACCTGGGGACGTACCCGAGCGACTGTGTCCTCGGGGCCGCAGGCACCTACACGATCACGGTGAGCCTCTACTCCGGATCTGGCAGCAACGCCTACGCGCTCGGCGTCGACTCGCGGTCGCACCCGTCGGCGTGCACCACGCTGAAGAACGAATCCCTGGCCTTCCCGGTCACCACCACACAGGGCACCCTGGCGGCCGGCTCGGCCGGCCGGTGCTACCGCATCGACCAGGCCGAGGGCACGCTCGTCCGGATCTCGGTGGGTGGCGTCGGCGGTTCCGACGTGCGCGGCCAACTGGAGAACGCGGCCGGCGAGAGCATCTGTTACCTGCAGGGCGCCGGCGAATGCACGTTGACCGGCGCCGGGCCGTACAGCTTCTTCGTGACCGAGCAGTACGGCGCGGCGACGGCTTACCGGGTCGCCGTGACCCGGTTGTCCGACCCGGCCGGCTGCGACGACCTGCCGGTCGCGACGTTCGGTGACCCGGGCGACCGCTCCGGTTCGGCGACGATCGGCGGCGACAACGTCACCTGCCAGACCTTCACCGCGGCCGCGGGGCTGCACCTGCTCACCTTCGACAACGCCCAGTACCTGAACTGGCGGGTGGCCGACCGCAGCGGTGCCGTGCTCTGCGGCAAGTGGGGTGAGCAGCGCGAGCTGTGCCCGCTGCCCGCCGCGGGCACGTACACGCTGTACGGCGAGAGCAGCGACTCGTGGGTCGACCCGCACACCGTCACCGTCGCCGTCTTCCCGCTCGCCTCGACGACGGGTTGCGGCCCGTCCGTCGGCACCGCCTGGGACACCCCGGCCGTACGGGTGCGGGTGACCTCGCGCCTGCAGGTCGAGTGCAACCCGCTCGACGCGCAGCCGGGCGACCGGATCGACCTGCGCTCCGGCGGCTGGATCACCGGCACCACCGGCGAGCGGATCTGCGACGCGGTCCGCGAGGACGACGAGAAGGGCTGCGTCCTGCCCGGGAACGGACCGTACCGGATCATCTCGGAGCCGTCCTGGGACGAGGACCCCGAGGACCGGTGGGCCGAGATCGAGGCCCGCCGGCTCAACGACCCGCAGGGATGCGCGACGGTCCCGGTCGGCCGGTACGGCGCCGCCCCGGCCGGTACGCCCACCGCGGCCGAGTGCCGCAAGCTGACCGTGCCGGCCGCGGGCGAGTACCGCGTCGAGGTCGTCGACGACGAGAACTACCACGGTTACGGCACGATCTTCGACCAGGCCGGCAAGCGCGTGTGCGGGGTCGGCAGCTGCACCTTCCCGGCGCCGGGGTCGTACACGCTGGTGACCGAGGGCAGCACCTATGCCACGGTGCTGCTGCCGGCGGCCAGTGCCGCGAGCGGCTGCGTGACGGCGTCCGACCAGCCCACCGCCGCCCCGGCCAAGGGTGAGTTCAAGGCCGCCGGTCAGTACGACTGCCTGCTGCTGCCCACCCCCACCGGCGCCGGCCTGGCCCTGCTCAAGCCGCAGGACGCCACCGGCACGGGCCGCCCGGAGATGACGGTGTACGACGCCACCGGCAACTACGAGTGCGACATCTACCAGCTTCGGGACTACTCCTGCGTACTGGAGGGCACCGCGCCGTTCCACGTGGTGCTGCACCTCGACGAGGACACCGACTCCGTCACCGGGCCGTACGCGCTGAACTTCGCCCGTACCAGCGGCGGGCCGGCCTGTCCGACGCTGGCGACCGGCGCCACGCCGTCGCTGACACTGGGCGGTGACAAGTACGTCGGCTGCTTCACCCTGCCGGCCGGTCAGCACTCGGCGAGCGAGGTGCTGTCGTTCCGGCGTACCGCGGGCACCGGCAAGGCCCGGCTGTCCGTCTTCGGTCCGACCGGCTCGCGGCGTTGCTACACGCAGGCCTCCGACGCCGACTTCACTGTCTGCCGGCTGGAGGCGGGCGCCGCCACGGTCCTGGTCGAGGGCAGCACGGCGACGGGCACGTTCTCGTTCTCGCGCAGGGACGTCACCGCAGCCGCGACGGGTTGCACCCAGATCACGTCCACAGTGATCGGATCGCCGTCGCTGACCGGCACGCTGGCCTCCCGCGGGGACCTGCGCTGCTACCAGGTGTCGGCGAACGCGGCCGACCGGGTGCTCATCGACAGCCGCGACGCCGACAACGTGTCGCGCACGATCGTGCTGGACCCGGACGGCGAGACGACCAGCTGCGCCGGTTACGTCAGCGCCTGCGCGGTCACCGGTGAGAGCAAGTACCAGGTGCTGGTGTGGAGCCTGGGCACCGGCAGTACGGCGTACCAGCTCGACGTCTGGAAGGTGTGGGCCAACGGTCAGCCGCCCGCCGAGTGTGCCAAGGTGCCGTCGGCCGCGTACGGCTTCGGCCCGTACACCGGCACGCTGAGCAGCACGAAGCCCGCGCTGTGCGTGGTCGCCCCGGCCAGCTACTACGACGACCTGACCATCGACGTCAACAACCCGGACGACCCGGACGACGGCTTCTTCTGGGACGCCGGCATGTACGTCGTCACCGGCAGCAGCGGCATGCAGAGCTGCGCGATCGGCGAGGGCGGGTTCCACTGCTGGCACGGCCGGCAGCCGGTCGAGCCGACCGTGTACCTGCTGACCAACGGCAACCGGGCGAGCGAGCACCCGTACCGGCTCGAGGCGACCTGCCACAGTCCGCTCTGCGGCGGGGAGAAGTTCACCGCGACGGCGGCCGCGCCGGCGTCGGTGGCCGGCGGCGCGAAGCGCACCATCACCGTCACCGGCACGTCCCTGCACCTGCGGGACACGGTCCTGGTCACCCCGTCGGGCGGCCCGGCGTTGACCGCGACCGTCAAGTCGGTGTCGGCGGACCGTCGCACGCTGACGGCCGAGGTCGATCTGACCACCGCCCCGACCGGCCCGGTCGCGCTGAGCATCGACTCGTTCGGCGCCGACGCCGAGCCGGTCGTGCTGGCCAACGCTTTCACCGTCACGCTGGCGCCGCTGGTAGCCACCAAGGCGCCGGCGATCACCGGCACCGTGGCGGTCGGCTCGACGGTCAAGGTCTCGGCCGGCAGCTGGACGCCCGCGGCGACGTCGTACACCTATCAGTGGCGGGCCAACGGGTCGGCGATCCGGGGTGCGAGCGGTTCGTCGTACCCGGTCGGCGCCGCGGTGCTCGGCAAGCGGCTCACGGTGACCGTCACCGCGATCCGGTCGGGCCACCAGGCCGGGTCGACGACCTCCGCGGCGTCGGTCGCGGTCGCCAAGGGCAAGGCCCCGGCGGCCACCAAGAAGCCGGCGGTCACCGGTACGGCCAAGGTCGGCCGTACGGTCAAGGTGTCCGCCGGCACCTGGTCGCCGAAGGCCGACTCGTACCGCTACGAGTGGCGGCTGGGCGGCAAGCTCATCCGCGGCGCCACCAAGTCGTCGCTGAAGCTGACGTCCTCGATGCGCAACAAGAAGGTCACCGTCACGGTGATCGCCCGCAAGACCGGCTACACCGACGGCAAGGCCACCAGCAAGGCCGTCACCGTCCGCCGCTGAGCTGCGGCGATCTGACCTACGGCAGGCTGGGCGCGACGTCGACCTGGAAGATCGGCATCTTGCCCAGCTTGCGGTAGGCCATGAGGGCCTCCGGGGTCGCGTCCACCGACGAGTCGCGACCGTCCTGGTTGTGCGGGGTGTCGAAGTGCACCAGAGCCCGGATCTTCGGGAAGTTGCGGATCTGCCGGCCCACCTCGCGGTAGAACTCCGCCTTGTGCCCGGGGTTCTTCTTCGAGGACCAGACGCCCCACTCGGCCACCATCAGCGGCTTGTCCGGGTGCTTGCTCGCGGCCCAGTTGTAGAAGCCGGGCCAGTTCGGGCGGGCCGAGCTCTGCCGGTTCAGCAGTTCGGCGAAGTCACCGTGGCCGTAGCCGGGGTCGCTGTAGGCGTACGTGTCGAAGCCGATCCAGTCGACCACGTCGTTGCCGGGGTACATGTCGTCGAACCACTTCTTGCTGGTGTGCGGCACGTACGCCATGTGCACCAGCACGGTGACCAGGTTGTCGACCCCGTGCCCGCGCAGCCGCTTGACCACGTACCGGTACATGTCCGAGTAGTCCTCGGCGGTGTAGCCGGAGCCCTTCTTCTCCTTGACGTTGTCCTCGGCCTCGTGGTGCACCGTGAAGAAGAACTGCTCCGGGTAGTCCTTGTTGATGTGCCGGGCCAGCCGGTCGAGGAACGCGTCGGTGGCCTTGTCGCCCTTGGCGATGGCGGCCCACGAGGCACCGGACGGCTTCCAGTTCAGGAACAGGATGCGTTCGCGGCCGGGCTCGCGAGCGATCGCCCGCTCCGCCTCTGTCGGGAAGAGCTGCCGGTTGCCCTTGTGGTAGGCGTGGTAGACGGCCTGGTGCCGGTCGGTCTTGCGTTCGAAGTCGGCCAGCGCGCGCCGGCCGCGGGCGTCGGTGAACGCGCCGGGGGCCACGCCCCAGAGCACGCCGCAGGACGGGACGAGTTTGCGCCCGGTGCGGCAGCGCTGCCCGTTGCGGTCGCGCATCGCCGGCTGGGGTGCGGCCAG
>NZ_JBEZGQ010000274.1:0-9119 GCF_040650095.1 Actinoplanes sp. NPDC048791
GACGAACCACTGTCCAACCTGGACGCCAAGCTGCGGGTGCAGATGCGCACCCAGAGCATCCGCGCGCTGCCCGGCGCCTCGGTGCTGCGGTTGTTCCTGCACTGGGAGGACACCGAGGATTCCCGGGTCGACCTCGACCTGTCCTGTGCGTTCTTCGACGCCGACTGGCGGCGGCTGGGGCACTGCGACTACACGGAGCTGCGGTTCGCCGGCGATGCCGCCGTGCATTCCGGTGATCTCACCTCGGCGCCTGCTCCGCTGGGGGCCACCGAGTTCCTTGATCTGCGGCTGTCGCTGCTCGCCGAGCGGGGCGTGCGTTACGCGGTTCCGGTGGTGCTCAGCTACAACGCTGTGCCGTTCGAGCTGCTCACCGAGGCTTTCGCCGGGCTGATGCTGCCGCTCGACGGCGGCGCCCAGTTTGATGCCGCCCGGGTCGAGCAGCGGTTCGACCTCCGTGGGGACGCGCGGATGCTGCTGCCGATGGTGCTCGACCTCGCCGACCGGCAGCTGCTGTGGACCGATCTCACCCTGCCGGGGCGCGGCTACGGTCACAGCGTCGGCCGGCACGGCGATCAGCTGGCGCGGGCCGCCGCTGACCAGTGGGAGCACTTCGCCGGCGGCAACCGGGCGACCCTGCTCGATCTCCTCGCGTGGCAGGCGGCCGGCCGGGCGGACCGGGTGCTCGTCGCCCACGCGGACGGGACCTGCACCGAGGTCGCGCCCACCGTCGCGGCGGTTCGTGCTGCCGCCGCGGCAGGCACGGGAGAGCTGGCCGCGGTGGATGCGGTCGAGGGTCGTACCGTGCTGGCCGCGACCACCGACGGGGAGGCGCTGGATCGTCTTGTCCCGGTCCGGGTCGCCGTGGGCTCGGTGGCGCTCACGGTCACCGGCCGGCCGGGAGAGCCCTGGACGCAGCTGCACGCGCCTGAGGCGATGGGCCAGCTCGCCGCTCCCCAGTAGACGAAACCGTCGGCGCCCCCGCAGTTGCGGGAGCGCCGACGGCCGGGGTTCGTCAGTTCTCGAGCAGCCCGTGCACGTAGGCCGCCTGGCCCACGTGCTGGGTGTCGTCGTTCAGGATGCTCACCAGGCGCACGCCCAGCGTCACCGGCGGATCCCAAGACTCGTCCACCACCCGGTCCAGGTCACCGTCCGTGAGGCCGGCGAGGTAGGACTGCGTGCGTTCGTGCACCGCCTGGTAGTACTCCACCAGCACCGCGGCGCTCTCCGGCCGGACGGCCAGGACCTGGGCGGCCGTGTGGGCGTAGCCGTTGTCGTCCGGGTCCGGCTTCAGGCCGAAGCGCGGGGCCCGGTCGCCCGTCACCCAGATCTGGTCCTGGCCGGTCAGTTCGGCGAGGTAGCCGTCCTGGATCCGGGTGAGGTGCCAGACCAGCCAGGCGACCGTGTTGGCCCCCTCGGCCGGGGGCGTCCGCAACTGCTCGGGGCTCAGCCCGTCAACGGCCGACCGTACGAGCTCGGGAAGCCGGTCGAAGGCCTCGATGAGCAGATCTTTGCTGTGCACTGACGCCCTCCGCGGTGCTACTCGGTCGCGCCCTGGTCCGGGGCGACGTCCTGGTTCGGCTGCTGTTGCTGCTGGTCCTGCTCGCCGGGGCCGTCCGGGGTGGCCGGCTCCGTGCCGGTGTCCGCCGGCCCGGTCGTCGGGGCCGTGTTCGGCTCCGTCGTGGTGTCCGTCGGGGTCGCGGTCGGCTCCGTCGTCGCCGTGGGCTCCGGGTCATCGGTCGCATCCGTTGCCGGCTGCTCGCTCGGCGCGACCGACGGGCCCGGCGCGGGCCGGTCGGTGGACGAGTTGTTGCCGACGGTGTTGCCCAGCGTGGTGCCGGTGGTGTCGGTGACGCCGACCTTGGTGGACAGCGGCTCCCCGAAGGCCTTCTCGGACATCCAGATCGCCCCCATGGCGAGCACGAACACCGCGCCGGCGAGCATCGCCGCCCGTCCCCAGCGGACCTGCCGCTTGCGGGCCGGCTCCGGGACCGTGTGCGAGGGCAGGTCCTCCTCGGTCGCCGCGGCGCCCTCCGGGGTGCCCACCGCGGCGGGTGCCTTGAGGAAGGTGGGCGCGATGGTGCTGAGACGCTTGGCGCCCCTGTTCAAGGACCTCTGGTAGATCTCCGTCCCGACCGAGCCGACGACACTGGCGACCGCGGCACCGGCGAGGGTGCCGGCGACTCCCAGGAAGGAGCCGATTACCGCCGCGGTGACTGCCGCGAGTGTGCCCGCGATGACTTTGGTGATCTCGATGCCGGACCAGATGCGGTCCGGTGCGTGCTCGCTCATGTCCTCCTCGCATCGAACTGCTGTAAGCGGGCAAAACGTCAATGTTTACCGATGCGCTCGCCGCTAAACCAACCCTTCTCGGCGAGCACCTCCCGCAGCGGCCGGATGATCAGCCCCTGCTCCTCGGCGAGGCGCTGTCTGGCCAGCTTGCGGGTGCGCAGGATGCCGATCAGGCCGATCGCGCCGATCGCATACTGCACCGACATCGCGACTTTGAAATCCGCGATGCCGTACGTGGCCTGTCCGCCGGTGCGCGCGTCCAGTATCAGGCCGACGAGCAGGATCGACACCAGCGAGGCGACGAAGCCGCCCACGTTGACGATGCCGGTGGCGGTGCCGAGCCTGTTCGGCGGGTTGAACGTGCGGGCGAACTCGAAGCCGATCATCGAGCCGGGCCCGCCCAGACCGAGCGCGAGCACCAGCACCACCAGCACGGCCAGCGGCGCCCGCCCCGGCCAGGCGATGATCAGGCCCCAGCCCAGCGCGTTGGCCGCGATCACGCCCAGCACCAGCCACGAGCGGCGCAGCGGATGCCGTTGCACCAGCACCCCGACGACCGGACCGGCGGCCATGCCGGTCAGCACGAACAGGGTCAGCAGCACGCTGGCCGTGCCCCGCGACAATCCCTCCCCGGCCACCAGGAACGGATAGCCCCAGATCAGCGCGAAGACCGTGCCGGGGAACTGGGTGGTGAAGTGGGTCCACAACCCGAGCCGGGTGCCCGGATGCCGCCACGCGCTCGCCAGGTCGCCGCCGAGCTGGCGCAGCGTGAGCGCCTCACCCGAGCTGACCCGGCGCTGCGGGCTGTCGTGCAGCGCGACCAGTGCGACGACCGCCACGAAGATCCCGGCGGCGGCCGCCGAGATGAACGCGGTGGTCCAGCCCGGACCGGCCAGCAGGGCCGCCAGCGGTACGGCGCTGAGCACCTGCCCGAGCTGCCCGACGAGGCCGGTCAGCTGGGTCACCACGGGCACCCGCCGGCCGGGGAACCATTGCGGCACCAGGCGCAGCACGCTGATGAAGGTCATCGCGTCGCCGGCCCCGACCAGCACCCGGGCAATGACCGCCCCGGTGATCCCGTCGGAGAACGCCATCAGCGCCTGGCCGGCCGCCATGATGACGGCGCCGCCGACCACCAGCCGCAACGAGCCGAACCGGTCCAGCAGCACGCCCACCGGCACCTGCAGGCCGGCGTAGACCAGCAGCTGCAGGACGGCGAACGAGGCCAGCGCGCCGGCGCCGATGTCGAAACGGACCTGCGCGTCCAGCCCGGCGACGCCGAGGGACGTGCGGTGCAGAACCGCGACCACGTAGGCCGACAGTCCCACGGCCCATACCGCCCAGGCCCGGGCACCGCCCAGCATGACAACAACTCCATCCGATCGCGTCCCCCCACCCTTTCTCCGAGGGCGGGGGCACGACAACGATCCGGGTCACAAAAGGGACGTGGGACCCGTCACGCCACTCGACCGGGTGGTTCCGCGGCGTCAGCCGAGCAGAGCCGGCGCCGGGGTGAGATGGGCGGTGAGCCAGCCGACCGTCTCCCGCAGATACTCCGCGCGGGAGGCGCGGTGCTGCAGCTCGTGACCCTCGCCGGGGAAGAGCAGGTACTTGTGCGGGACGCCGCGCTCGGCCAGGGCCGCCGCCACCTGCTCGGCCTCGATCACCGGCACGTTGCTGTCGTTCTCGCCGTGCACGATCATCAGCGGCGTCTTCAGCTTGTCGATGTGCGTGATCGGGGACAGGTCGCGCAGCAGCTCCGCGTCGGCCACCGGGTCGCCGTACTTCGACACCGCCGCCGCGGCGATCCACGGCTCGGTGTGCTCGTAGAAGGTCGCGAAGTTCGACATGCCGCACACGTCGATGCCCACGGCGAACATCGACGGGTACGTCGTCAGCGCCGCCAGCGTCAGGTAACCGCCGTACGAGCGGCCCATGCAGCCGACCCGCGCCGGATCCGCCACGCCCTGCTCGACCAGGTAGCCCACGCAGGCCGCCACGTCGCCGATCGCGGCGTAACGCAGAGCGCCGTTGTCGGCGTTGACGAAGCTGCGGCCGAAGCCGGACGAGCCGCGGACGTTGGGCGCGAAGACCGCGATGCCCCGGTCCACCAGCGACTGGAACAGCGGGCCGTGACCCGGGCGTTCCTGCGCCTCCGGGCCACCGTGCAGCCACAGCACCGTCGGGTGCGGGCCCGCCCCGGCCGGCCGGAAGAGCCAGCCGCTGATCTCCAGGCCGTCGTGTGAGGCGAAGCGGTGCAGCACCGGCCGGACCGCGTCCGGCGCCGGCTCCTCGATCGAGACCGGGTGCAGGTCGCCGTCGTACGTCCACACGCCGTGCGGCCGGCCCGGGCCCTCGGCGGTGAACGCCAGGGTGCTCCCGTCGAAGCACCAGGAGACCCCGGAGGCCACGGTCCCGGGCAGCTCGACCTTCGTCGTGTCGCCACCGCGCAGCACGGTCAGCTCGGACTCGCCGCCGCGGACGTTCCAGAGCACCGCGATCGCCCGGCCGTCCGCGGTCAGCGCGAACGACTCGACCTCGGCGGTCTCCGACGACGCCAGGATCTCGGCCTTGCCGTCGGCCACCCGGATCAGCACCGGGAGCTCGCCGGCGTCGCTGCGGGCGTACACCGCGCCGTCGGGGCCGAAGCAGGCCTGCTCGCCACTGGTCACGTACTCCTCGACGCCGGTCGCCAGGTCGCGCACCACGATGTAGCGGCCGCTGCGCGGGCCGTGCCGCAGCAGCGCCCGGCTGCGGTCGGGGGAGACGTCGAACAGCGACACCAGCTCGCCGGTGGTGATGACCTCGCGGGTGCCGTGCTCGGCGTCCACCAGCAGGGTGGTCTCGAGGTTCTCGGTGACCGCGAGCAGCGGGCGCCCGGGCAGCCAGCGCACGTTGTCCGCGCTGTCCGCGCCGAAGCCGGCCACCTGGTGCAGCGCCGAGCCGTCCGGGCGGACCAGCCACACCTCGGTACGGGGCGCGCCGCCGGGAGCGATCAGGCAGGCGAGCCACCCGCCGCCGGTGGACCACTGCACCGAGACGACGGGGTGCTCACCCGTGTCCACGAGGAACGTCAGGTCGCTGCCGACCGGCTGCACCCACACCTTGGGTGAGCCGCTGCGGTCGGAGACGTACGCGGCGTGCCGGCCGTCGGGCGAAAGCGCCCCCGACCAGCTGCCGGACACTTCTGTTGGGATAGACCCAGCCGAAGGGAGATCCCCGGACTGCCGATTCAGCCACCCCACGGGCAGCACGGTGACGTCGACGCGGTTCAGCTGACCGGTCATACGGGTCCTCCCTCGGTTTGCTAGATCCCCTTGTCCTGCAGCCACATCTCGAGCAGCGCCAGCTGCCACAACTGGTTCGCCCCGAGCGTCGTACGAGCAGTGTTCGGGTCGGCCAGTAGCGCGTCAACGTACTCCTGCCGGAACAGTCCGCGCGCCCGGGCCGCCGGTGCGTGCAGCGCGTCGCGGACCAGCTCCAGCATCGGCCCTTCCAGGTGCCGGATCCCGGGAACCGGGAAGTAACCCTTGGTCCGGTCGATCACCTCGTCCGGCACCACGCCGCGGGCCGCGTCCTTGAGCACACCCTTGCCGCCCTGGGCCAATTTCAGCTCGGGCGGGCAGGCGGCGGCCAGCTCCACGAGCTCGTGGTCGAGGAACGGCACGCGCGCCTCCAGCCCCCACGCCATGGTCATGTTGTCGACCCGCTTGACCGGATCGTCGACCAGCATGACCTGGGAGTCCAGCCGCAACGCCGCGTCGACACTCGTGGTGGCGCCGGGCCGGGCGAAGCTGGCCGTGACGAACTCGCGGCTCACGTCGGTGTCGAGCAGCCACTCGGGGGAGAGCTGGCGGGCCAGTTCACCGTACGGCCGGTCGAAGAACTCCCGGGCGTACGCGTCCACGGCCTGCTCGCGTGGCACATCCTTGAGCGGCGGGTACCAGCTGTAGCCGGCCAGGATCTCGTCCGCGCCCTGCCCCGACTGCACGACCTTGACCTGCTGCGAGACGTCCTCGCTGAGCAGGTTGAAGGCGATGCAGTCGTGGCTGACCATGGGCTCGCTCATCGCCGCGACCGTGCGCGCCACGGCGGGCAGGAAGCGGTCCTTGCCGATCCGGATCTGGTGGTGGGTGGTGTCGAACTGCTTGGCGATGATGTCGGAGTAGGCGAACTCGTCGCCGCTCTCGCCGGCCGCCGACTCGAAGCCGATGCTGAACGTGGTCAGCCCGCGCTGGCCCTGCTCGGCCAGCAGCGCCACGATGTAGCTGGAGTCGAGCCCGCCGGAGAGCAGCACGCCGACCGGCACGTCGGCGACCATCCGGCGCTCGACGGCGGTACGCAGCGACTCGTGGATCGCCTCGGCCCACTCGGCCCGCGACTTGATCAGCGTGCGGGTGTGGTCGGCCTCCCAGTAGACGCGCTCGACCGACGTGCCGTCCGGCTCGATGATCCGGACCGTGGCCGGGGGCAGCTTGCGGATGCCGCTGACCATCGTGCGCGGCGCCGGCACGACCGAGTGGAAGGTCATGTAGTGCTGCAGGGCCACCTTGTCGATCGAGGTGTCGACGTCGCCGGCGGCCAGCAGGGCCGGCAGGGTGGACGCGAAGCGCAGCCGGCCGGGGGTCTCGGCCAGGTACATCGGCTTGATGCCGAGGCGGTCCCGGGCCAGCATGACGCGGCCGGTGGCGTGCTCGGCGATGGCGAAGGCGAACATGCCGAGGAAGTGCTGCACGCAGTCGGCGCCCCAGCGGTGGTACGCCTTGATGATCACCTCGGTGTCGGAGGTGGACACGAAGGTGTAGCCGTAGCCGCGGAGTTCGTCGCGCAGCTGCTGGTAGTTGTAGATGCAGCCGTTGAAGACCAGGGTCAGGCCGAGCTGCTCGTCGGTCATTGGCTGGGAGCCGGCCTCGGACAGGTCAATGATCTTGAGCCGGCGGTGCCCGAACGCGATCGGACCGCGCTGCCAGAGGCCCTCGCCGTCGGGCCCGCGGGACTGCAGGCACGGCATCATCCGCCGGACGGCGTCGCCGTCCGCTGCCTGGGCGTCGTACCGCAGTTCGCCGCCGATTCCACACATGGCCTGAACCTCCTTGGGGGCAGTAGGAGGCGCACCCAAGATTGACCAGGGTGTGCTGCTCCCGTTTCGATTGTGTATCCCAGCCGTAACGCTCTTTACCCGAAGAGCCAGCCTTACCCGAACAGCCAGGTGTCCTTCGACCCGCCGCCGCGCGAGGAGTTGACGATCATGCTGCCGGCCGGGGCGACCCGGGTCAGCGCGGCCGGCGCGACCACCGACTGGCTGCCGGTGAACACGAACGCGCGCAGGTCGACGTGGCGCGGGGCGAGCTGCTGGCCGTCGAAGACCGGATGGGTGGAGAGGTCGACGACCTCCTGGGCCACCCAGCGGTGCGGCGCGGTGCGGATCTGCCGGCGGACCGCGGCGATGTCCTCGGGCGAGGCGTGCGGGCCGATCACGATCCGGTCGCCGCCGTAGCCGTCGACCGGCTTGCAGACCAGCTCCTCCAGCCGGCCGAGCACCTGCTCCCGCTGCTCCGGGATGCCGCACAGGTACGTCGGCACGTCCGCCAGCAGCGGCTTCTCGCCCAGGTAGTACTCGATCAGCCGGGGCACGTACGCGTACACGGCCTTGTCGTCGCCGATGCCGTTGCCCAGCGCGTTGGCCAGCACCACGGTGTCCGCGTGCAGGGCGGTGACCAGGCTCGGGCCCAGCGGCATGCCGTCCGCGCCGGGCGAGTGCACCAGGCTGTCCTCGCCCATCCGCAGGTAGATCACGTCGACCGGGTACTTGCGGCCGTTGCGGACCCGGTGCACCCGGCCCTCGTCGACCACCAGCTCGGTGCTGCGGACCAGCGGTACGCCCATCTCCTCGGCCAGCATCCGGTGCTCGAACCAGGCCGAGTCGTCCGGGCCCTGGCTGAGCACCACCACCGCGGGGTTGTCGCCCGCCGCCGGGCCGGCCGCGTCGAGCAGCGCCCGCAGCAGCAACCGCGGGGTCTCCTCGATGCTGAGCAGGTCGTCGGGGCGGGGCAGCTCCGGCAGCACGCTCTCGGTGAGCCGGCGGTTCTGCATCGCGTACCCGATGCCGGAGGGCACCCGCAGGTTGTCCTCCAGCACGCACCAGTTGCCCTCGCCGTCGCGGACCAGGTCCACGCCGGCCACCTGGGCGCGGACGCCCGGCCGGCTGACCAGGGCGCCGCTGGGGCGCAGCTCCGGGGAGCCGTCGATGACCCAGTCCGGCACGATGCCGTCCTTGACCACCACGCGGTCGGTGTAGACGTCGTTGACGAACGCGTCCAGCGCGCGGACCCGCTGGACCAGGCCGAGCCGCAGCTCCCGCCAGTCGGCCGCGGGGACCAGGCGGGGGACCAGGTCGAACGGGAAGAGCCGGGTCGCCGCCTCGCCGGCCACGCTGAAGGTGATGCCGCGGGCGCGCTGCTCGTCGTCCTTGGCGTCCTCGCGGCGGCGCAGCCCGGCCGGGCCGAGCGCGCTGAGCACGTTGACGATCCCCTGGTAGTCCGGCATGACGTCGCCGTCCGGGAACGCCTCATCGCCGGCCGCCGCGTACGGGGTGAGCCCGGCCGGGACGGTCTGCCCGTCCGGGCAGATGCCGGTCGCGCCGCCCCGGGTGACGGCGATGACCAGCTCGACCACGTCGGAGATGCGGCCGCGGCGGGTCATCGCGCGGCGCTGACGGGCCGCGGAGCTGCCCCGGCTGAGCGCCTGCACGGACAGGTCGAACACCTGCTCCCAGTCGCCGAGCTCCTCCAGCTGGGGCCGCAGCTCGGCGATGAGCCGCTCGACGGCGA
>NZ_JBEZGQ010000275.1:0-9080 GCF_040650095.1 Actinoplanes sp. NPDC048791
GCAGGCGCAGGAAATCGACGACGCGGCCCCCGGCGACCAGGGCGCGGCTGATGTCGAAGCCGCCCTCGATGAAGAACGCGACCGGGACGACGAGCACGGCCGCGTACCCCCAGACCGCGACCAGCTCGCCGACCGTGATCTGGCCCTGGGCCGCCATCCGCGCGGCCAGCCAGATCACAACGGCCAGGAACAGCGCGGGCAGGCCGACGCCGAGTGCCTGGATCCAGCTGGTCACCGCGCCGACCAGGTAGCCCTCCTCGGCGACCCGCTGCGAGTCGCGGCGGTAGCGGCGGGCGTAACCCTCCTTGCCGCCGAGGCCGTTGAGGATGCGCAGCCCGGCCATGATGTCGACCAGCCGGTCGGCCAGCGCGCCCTGGTGGTCGCGGTAGCGGGCGCCGGCGCGCTGGAGCCGGCTGAGCATCGGGCCGACCACGGTGGCCAGCACCGGCACGCCGGCGAGGACCACGACCGCGAGCAGCGGGGAGATCTTCAGCAGCAGCACGGCGACCACGACGTAGGCGACGACGGCGCCCAGGCCGGGCCCGGTCACCGTGAGGGCCTGGGCCAGCACCCAGACGTCGGCGATGCCGATGGTGACGATCTCGCCGGCGCCGATCCGCCGCGGCAGCGCGGCGCCGAGCCGGGTGGCGTGCGCGATGACGGCCCGCACGGTGCGGAAACCGCCGTCCAGCCGGATCTTGGTCATGGTGCGGTGCCGCAGGATGGCCAGCAGCGCGTTGACCGCGCCGACCACGAAGAGCACGGCCACCCAGCCGGTCAGCGCGGCCAGATCGCGCCGCTGCAGGCCGCGGTCGATGGCCTGGGAGAGCAGGTACGGCGGGAGCGTCAGCCCCACCATCCACAGCGACCCGAGCACCGCGCCGGCGGTGATCCGCAGCTTCTGCCGCCGCACGAGCCACCACAGGTACGGCAGCGGACCACGCACGTCGGCCACCGCGTGTCCCGCTTCCGTCACGCCTTGCACCTTAGAGCAGCAGCGATCATCGGCGGGAGCCCGAATTCGGGCGATGTTCACGGCCCGGTTAGTCTCCGGGCGTGACTGCCTTCGCACCCCCGCTGATCTGCGCCGAACGCGTCATCGGAGGACGCGCGCACGACTTCTCGCGCCGGGTCACGGTGATGGCGATCGTCAACCGCACGCCCGACTCGTTCCACGACCGCGGCCGCACGTTCGCGCTGGAGAAGGCGACCGAGGCGGTGCGCGCGGCGGCCGACGCCGGAGCGGACTGGATCGACATCGGCGGGGTGCCGTTCGCGCCGGGGCCGGAGGTCAGCGCGGCCGAGGAGCTGGACCGGGTGCTGCCGGTGGTGCAGGCGGCGCGCGGGCTGGCCGTGGTCTCGGTCGACACCTACCGGCCGGAGGTGGCCCGGGAGGTGATCGCGGCGGGTGCGGGGGTCATCAACGACACCTCAGGTCTGCGGGACCCGGCGATCGCGGACGCGGTGGCCGGCACCGACGCGTCCCTGGTGATCACCCACAGCCTGGCCGCGCCGCGCACCCTGCACCCGAGCCCGCAGTACGCCGACGTGACCGCGGAGGTGGCCGGCTTCCTGCGCGAGCGGGTGGCGCTGGCGCTGTCCCGCGGCGTCCGGCCGGAGCAGATCATCATCGATCCGGGTCACGACCTGAACAAGAACACGTACCACTCGCTGGAGCTGACCCGGCGGCTGAGCGAGATCACCGCGATCGGCTATCCGACGCTGGCGGCGCTGAGCAACAAGGACTTCATCGGCGAGACCCTGGACCGCCCGCAGCAGGAGCGCCTGGTGGGCACGGTCGCGGCGGTGGTCTTCTGCGTGACGCAGGGGGCCCGGATCGTCCGGGTGCACGACGTGCGCGCGGCGGTGGACGCGGTCCGGATGACCGAGGCGATGCTGGGCCTGCGCGACCCGGCCTACGCCCGTCACAACATCTGACCGCCGACCGCCTCGCGGACCGCCGGGGCGATCTCCTCGGCCCAGCGCCCGAGGGACACCTCGTCAGTGGTGCCGTGACCGGCCGCGAAGAGGGTGAAGCCGGCCGCGTCGTGCTCCAGCACCGCCCCGGTGAGCTCCTCGATCCACTGCCGCACCGAGCCGCCGAGCCACCGCCCGGCCGCGTCGCGCGGGGCGGGCAGCGGGCGGTCGGTGATGGCCCCGGGCAGGTTGAAGACGGTGCGGATCTCGCGCGGATCGCGGCCCACGGCGGCGGCCGCCTCGTCGATGACGGGGCGCGAGGTCCGGTAGCGCTCGCTGAGCCAGTCGGCGGCGTGTCCGGGGATCCAGCCGTCGGCGACGCGGCCGGTGACCGCGAGGGACTTCGGGCCGACCGAGCCGGTCCACACCGGCGGCGCAGGGACGGGCGCGGGCTCCAGCTCGTGCACCCGGCAGTACCGGCCCTCATGGGTGACCGGCGGGCCACCGCCGCACAGCTTCCTGATGAGGACGATCGCTTCCTCGAAGGCTTCGACGGCCGCGCCCGGGGAGAGCCGGGGCACGCCCAGCTGCGCGATCCGGTCCCACAGGCCGCCGGCGCCCATGCCGAGCACCACACGCCCGTCGGAGAGCGCCATGAGCGATGTCACCGTGCGGGCGAGCATGGGAGCGGGCCGGCTCGGCAGGTTGGTCACGTTGGCCAGGGCGGCCAGCCGCTCGGTGCGTCCCAGGACGAAGCCCACCGCGGCGTACGCGTCCAGGCGCCCGCCGAAGTAGGGGTGGTCGGACAGGGAGACGTGATCGAGCCCCGCCCGGTCGGCCTGGCGGGCGGCGCGCACCAGAGCCGGCCCCTCGGTGATGCCGTGAGGTGCGCCGAAGCCGAAGACAACCCGGGATCCGGACATGGAAATGCCTTTCCGATGGCCTATAGTTCGCACCACGAACTGTATTAGTTCGTGCTACGAACTGCAACCTCCGGCTCCAGGAACACCTCGGGAACTCTGTTGTCACGCACGACAGCGCCGAGCAGCCCGGCCAGCGCGTCGCGCCCGGCGTCGTCCAGGCCGGCGGCCAGCCGCTCCACCCGGCGGCAGGTCTCGGCGTAGAACTCCGCGGCGAGCCGGCTGCCGTGCGGGGTCAGCGCGACCCGTACCGCCCTCGTGTCGCGGGGATCCGGCTCGCGGCTGACCAGGCCGTTGCGTTCGGTGCGGTCCACCAGGCCGGTGAGGCTCGACTTGGCCAGAGAGAGCATCGTGGTCAGCTCGCCCATGCCGCGCGGCCCGCCCATCAGCACGCACAGCAGCTGTCCCTGCTGCGACGTGAGGCCGTGCTCCCGCCCCGATTCGGCATAGACCGCATTGACCAGGAACGTGGCCCGCACCAGGGCGGCCACCACCCCGATCCGGCCCTCGTCAGCACTGTCCACCAGGCCATTGTAGGCCGACCATTCGTGCCACGAACTATCCGGGTTCGGGTCCGAGCCAGCCCTTCTCGAGGTTGTGCACGCCGATCAGCTCGGTCATCCACGGCTCGCGGGGCACCGCGTCCGGCCCGATGATCTGGAGCACGCCGAGCACGGTGAGCAGCATGCCGCTGGCCAGGAAGCCGCGGGCCTCCTCCTCGCCGGCGCCGGTCAGCTCACGGACCGTGCGGTAGATCCGGCCGAAGCAGGCGCGCACGGTGGGCCCGAGCGCGGGATCGGCGCCGGCGGCGAAAGCGTGCAGCAGGACGGTGATCAGGTCCCGCTCGGCCAGCAGGTCGTCGTAGGCCATGCCCAGGCTCTCCAGATCGGCCCGCTCGGCCGCCGCCTGGCGGAAGCGCTGCTCGACGCGGCCGGTGGCGTGCTCGGCGGCGGCCAGGAACAGCGCCTGCTTGGTGCCGAAGAGCCGGATCACGTACGGCTGGGAGACGCCGGCCAGGCGGGCCACCTGATCGGTGGTCGTGCCGGCGTAACCGCCGCGGGCGAAGGCGGTGATCGCGGCGGCCACGAGCTGCTCGTGGCGCTCCTCGGCGGTGAGGCGGGTCCTTTTCACGTTGACAGGTTATCAGTTGATAACTACGGTGGCCTCAGCTAGTTATCAGTGAATAACAACAAGGAGATGCGATGTCCAGCTCAGCGGCCGCGCCCAGCCGGCCCCGCCCTCTCGCCGCGGTGCTGGCCGCCGTCGGCATCCCGATCTTCATGGTCACGCTGGACAACCTGGTGGTCACCACGGCGCTGCCGGTGATCCGCGCGGACCTCGGCGCCTCGGTCACTGACCTGCAGTGGTTCGTCAACGCGTACACGTTGCCCTTCGCCGCTTTCCTGCTCACCGCGGCCGCCATCGGCGACCGGATCGGCCGCCGCCGGATGTTCCTGGCCGGGATCGTGCTGTTCACGCTCGCGTCGGCCGCCGCCGCCCTGAGCACCGAGTCGTGGATGCTGACCGCCTCCCGCGCGGTGCAGGGCCTGGGCGGCGCCGCGGTCGCCCCGCTGTCACTGACCCTGCTGGCCCAGGCGGTCCCGGACCGGCTGCGCAGCGCGGCGGTCGGGATCTGGGGCGGCATCAGCGGTCTCGGGGTCGCGGTCGGCCCGGTGGTCGGCGGCGCGGTGGTCGAGGGTCTCGACTGGTCCTGGATCTTCTGGCTCAACGTGCCGGTCGGCGTCGTGGCCGTGCTGCTGGCCGCGACCGTGCTGCCCGAGTCGCGCGGCGGCGCCGTCCGGCTCGACCCGCTGGGCCTGCTGCTCTCCGCCGCCGGCATGCTGCTGCTGGTCTGGGGCGTGGTGGACGGTCCGGACCACGGCTGGTCCTCGGCCCGGGTGCTGTCCATGCTGACCGGTGGCGCCGTGCTGCTCACCGCGTTCGTGGTCTGGCAGCGCCGCAACAGCGCGCCGATGCTGCCGCTGTCGCTGTTCCGCTCGCGGGGCTTCAGCCTGGTCAACATCGTGACGCTGACCTTCTCGGCCGGCACCTTCGGCGCGGTCTTCCTGCTGGCCCAGTTCTTCCAGGTGGTGCAGGGGCTGAGCCCGCTGGACGCCGGCATCCGCACCCTGCCGTGGACGATGGCGCCGATGGTGGTGGCGCCGCTGGCCGGCATCTTCGCCGACCGTCTCGGCGTGCGGAACCTGATCGTGGCGGGTCAGGCGCTGCTGGCCGCGGGCATCCTGTGGATCGCGCTGGCCACCACGACCGAGGTGAGCTACGGCGACCTGGTGATCGCGTTCGTACTCAGCGGGGTCGGCATGGGGCTGACCTTCGCGCCGATCAGCACCATGGCGCTGGCCAGCGTCACGGCCCGCGAGCGCGGCGTCGCCTCCGGGGCCAACAACACCATCCGCGAGCTGGGCGTGGCCGTCGGCATCGCGGTGCTGGCCTCCATCTTCACCTCCACCGGCGACTACACCAGCCGGCAGGCCTTCGTCGACGGGCTGGTCCCCGCGGTGATCGTCGGCGCCTGCATCGTGGCGGCCGGCGGCGTCGTGGCGTTGTGGCTGCCCCGCCGCCCGGCCCCCGTGGCCGACGAGATCCCGCCGAGCGTGCCCGAGGCGGTGCCGGCGCTCCAGCACTGACGGTTCGACCGGCTGCGCCGGGGTCCGATCGTGGGCTCCGGCGCAGCCACGCGTCTTCTTGCGGTCCGGCATCACGAATGTTTCAGAAGTTGGTCCAACTATTGCGGGACTGTGTCCTGCGCTGTCACGATGACCGTCGATCCGACATCCCCCTCCATCCCTAGGTCGGATCGGATCGGAGCATCCCCGTGCCCGTCTCCCGCCGTACCGTGCTGTCCACGATGGCCGCCGGCACCGCCGCGGCCGCCTCCCCCGCCCTGTTCGCCCGCCCGGCCGGCGCCGCCTCCCCGCCCGGCGACGTCGTCGGCAAGATCACCGTCGGCTACCAGGGCTGGTTCTCCTGCCCCGGCGACGGCGCCCCGATCGGCGGCTGGTGGCACTGGAGCCGCGACCGCTTCCAGCCGCCGTCCCCCGCCAACACCACGATCGTGTCCTGGCCGGACCTGACCGACCTGCAGCACGGCTACCCCACGGCCTACCCGAATCTCGGCAACGGCCAGAGCGCCCGGCTGTTCTCCTCCTACGACCAGCAGACGGTCGACACGCACTTCCGCTGGATGCGCGACTACAACATCGACACGGCGGCGCTGCAGCGCTTCAACCCGACCGGCGACGAGGGGCCGACCCGCGACGCCATGACGGTCAAGGTCCGCGGCGCGGCCGAGGCGACCGGCCGCAAGTTCTACATCATGTACGACGTCACCGGCTGGACCGCGATGCAGCAGGAGATCAAGAACGACTGGCTGACGAAGATGGCGGCGCACACGGCGTCACCCGCGTACGCCCGGCAGAACGGCAAGCCGGTCGTCTGCATCTGGGGTTTCGGCTTCGACGACCCCGGCCGCCCGTTCACCCCCGGCCCCTGCCTGGACGTCATCAACTGGTTCAAGGCACAGGGCTGTTACGTCATCGGCGGGGTGCCGACGTGGTGGCGCCAGGGCATCAACGACTCGCGCCCGGGCTTCGCCGACGTCTACCACGCCTTCCACATGATCTCGCCGTGGATGGTGGGCCGGGCCGCGACCCCGGCCGACCTGGACTCGTACTACGCCAACGCCAACGTCGGGGACTACGCCGACTGCCAGGCGCACGGCATCGACTACCAGCCCTGCGTGCTGCCGGGCGACCTGTCGTCCGGGCACCGCCGGCACGGCGACTACTACTGGCGCAGCCTCTACAACATGATCCGGCTCGGTTCACAGGGCCTGTACGTGTCCATGTTCGACGAGTTCAACGAGGGCAACCAGATCGCCAAGACGGCGCCCACCGCGGCGTTCGTGCCGGCCGGTTCGGGCATCCGGGCCCTCGACGAGGACGGCACCGCCTGCTCGGCCGACTACTACCTGCGGATCACCGCCGACGGCGGCCGGATGCTCAAGGGACAGCTCGCACTGACCGCGACCCGCCCGACCCCACCGGTGCTCGGCGGCGGCCCCGGCCCCGACCCGGCGCGCGACCTGGCCGCGGGCCGACCGACCGCGGAGAGCAGCCACACCCAGGTGTACGGCTCGGGCAACGCCGTCGACGGCAATCCCGGCTCCTACTGGGAGAGCGCGAACAACGCTTTCCCGCAGTGGCTGCAAGTGGACCTCGGCGCCGCCACCGCGGTGTCCCGCCTGGTGCTACGCCTGCCACCGGGCTGGGAGACCCGTACTCAGACGCTGAGCGTGCAGGGCAGCACCGACGGCGGGGCGTTCACGACCCTGTCCGCCGCGACCGGCCGCACGTTCAACCCGGCCGGCGGCAACCAGGTGACGGTGACCTTCCCGAGCGCCTCGGTGCGCTACGTCCGGATCACCGTGACGGCCAACACGGGCTGGCCGGCCGGTCAGGTGTCCACCCTGGAGGCATACGCGGGATAGCTCAGTCTCTGCGGCTTCCATCCTCAGCCGCAGGGACCCGAGGCGGAAGGCCGACGCCCGCCGGCGCCGGCCTTTCACCTCCCAGGCGTCGCCGTCAGTAGCGAGGGAAGGCTGCCCACTCCGTGACGGCGAACGCGTCGCCGCGGTGGGCCACCTCAAACGCGCTGTGGCCGCTGAAGTGCGCCGGCAGCACCAGTGCTCCCGCGTCCGCCGCCCATCCCAGCAGCCGGCGACGGCTGACCCGGGCCGCCGCGGGGTCCTCGCAGAAACAGCTGTTGTGCTCCGGGTGCAGCAACTGCAACGGCGTGTGCAGCAGATCCCCGGCGAACAGCGCCCGGTCGTCACCTGAGCTGAGCTTGATCACGGCGGAGCCGGGAGTGTGCCCCGGCGCCGCCTCCAGCCGCAGGTTCGCGTCGATCACGTACGCGTCCTCCCAGAACCGGGCCTGACCGGACTCGTGGATCGGGACGACGCTGTCCTCGAAGGCGTCGCCCGCCGTCCGGGGCTGGTAGTCCGCCCGCGGCATCAGGTAGGTGGCGTTCGGGAACGTCGGCACCCACTGCCCGTCCACCAGGCGGGTGTTCCAGCCGACGTGGTCCGCGTGCAGGTGCGTGTTCACGACCAGGTCGACGTCCTCCGGGCGTACCCCGGCTGTCGCGAGCCGGTCCAGGAAGTCCCGGTCCAGGTGGTCCCACATCGGCACCGACGGGCGGGTCTTGTCGTTGCCGACGCCGGTGTCGACCAGGATCGTGCGGCCCTCGCTGCGCAGCAGCCAGGTCTGCATGGCCGCGTGCACCAGGTCGTCGGCCCCGAGGTGGTCGGGCACCAGCAGGTCGCGATGCTCCTGCCAGGCGTCCGCCGGCAGCTCCGGGAAGAAGGCGCCCGGCGCCATGATCGGGCCGTGCATCTCCTCGACGCGGGTCACTGTGACGTCGCCGAGCTTGATCTCGTGCATGGTCGCTCCAGAGGGGTTGAGGGCGTACGGGGTCCGGCGCTCGTCGTCGGAGCACCCGGGGAGAGAAGGGAAAGGTCAGTCGGTGACTGCCCGCTCGGCCGGCACAGCGCCGCTCGTCGCCGTGCTGTGCACCAGCAACGTCAGCGCCGCCTGGGACGGCGACCCCGGCTCGGTCGTCGCGACCACCAGGACCTGGGCGTGTTCCGTGCGCAGGGTCTGCTGGGTGACCGTCAGCGCGCCCACCAGCGGGTGGCGCATCTCGTAGACCGCGTCGCCGAGGGCCTTGACCCGGTGGTCGGCCCACATCGCGGCGAACCGTGCGCTCTTCATCGACAGCTCACCGACCAGCCCGGCGAACAGCGGGTCGTCCGGGAAGTGCCCGGAGGCCATCCGCAGCGTCGCCACCACGGCGCGGGCCTTGGCCGGCCAGTCGGCGTACAGCTCGCGGGTGTGCTCGTCGAGGAAGACCAGGCGGGCCATGTTGGGCCGGTGCCGGCTGTCGGGCGCGGCCACGTCGAGGTGCCCGGCGAACAAGGCGTGCCCGGCGGCGTTCCAGGCGAGCACGTCACTGTGCCGGCCCAGCACCACCACCGGTACGTCGCCGAGCGCGCTCACCAGTTGCCGGACCGCGGGCGTGACCCGTTCCGGGGCGGGCCGGCGTCGCGTGGTGCCGCCGCGGGTCCCGGCGGCCAGCTCCCGCAGGTGGGCGCGTTCGGCGTCGTCGAGCCGCAGGGCCCGGGCGATCGCATCCAGCACCTCCGGTGAGGCGTTGGACGAC
>NZ_JBEZGQ010000276.1:0-9073 GCF_040650095.1 Actinoplanes sp. NPDC048791
TGGGCGGCGTGGCTTGGTGTGGGCGGCGTGGACGTGGGGCCATGCGGGGCTCGGAACCGTGCGGGCGCGGGACGACACAGGCGCGGGACCGTGCAGGCACGGGACGACGCGGGCGGTGAGCCTGTGCGGGGACGGCGAGGCGGACTGCAGAACTGCTCTGTCCAAGCGCATAGGTCAAGGGTGGCCGACCGCGGACGGTGCCGATCAAGCCCGGGCCATCGGCCGCGAGGCGACCCGGCCGCAAATGCTTCGCGCCGGAGGCAAGCCGTCCCGACAACCCGGCAAGCGAGCGTCCGCGCGCTGCCTTCTTCAGGGCACGATCCCAGCTGCATTCTGCATCCGAAACGTCGCAGGCCACTCCACAGCACCTCACGCGAGGGGCGGTCAGCACCGCGATGACCAGCCAAGATCCGTAGCCGGGTTTCTTGGAGCACGCAGCTGGCAGGGTGGGGCCGCCCGGTCATGAGCCGCCAGGCGATTGGGTGGCCCCGCCCGGTCTCGGCGGGAGCGACGTCCAGGGCCATGCAACCAGGTACGACATCAAGCTCTTGATCGTGATTCCGCGGACAGCGAGCGGCCCCGGCCGGAACGAATCCGACCGGGGCCGCCAACGACAATTTCCTCGCTACCGGACGAATTGCGCCGCGTCGTTGGTCAGATCGAGCAGCGGCGCCGGGATCACGCCCAGCGCCAGCGTCACGATCACGCCGATGACCAGCGCTGCCGAGGTCAGGAAGCCTGGGATCGAAACTGTCGGGGTGCTTTCGCCCGGCTCGGACAGCCACATCATCACGATCACCCGCAGGTACGGGAACGCCAGCACCATGCTCGTGATCACGCCGACGATGACCAGCCAGGTCTGGCCGCCTTCGATCGCTGCGCCGAAGACTGCGAACTTGCTTGTGAAGCCGCTGGTCAGCGGGATTCCCGCGAAGGCCAGCATGATGAACGAGAAGGCGCCCGCGTAGAGCGGGTTGCGGCGGCCCAGGCCTGCCCAGCGGGACAGGTGGGTTGCTTCGCCGTCCGCGTCGCGCACCAGCGAGACGATGCCGAATGCCGCCAGCACCGAGAAGCCGTACGCCACCAGGTAGAACATCGTGCTGGACAGGCCCTCCTTGTTGAGCGCCAGGACGCCCACCAACAGGTAGCCCGCGTTGGCGATCGACGAGTACGCCAGCAGCCGCTTCATGTCGGTCTGGGTGACCGCCAGGATCGCGCCCGTCAGCATTGTCAGGATCGCGATTGCGCCGAGGACCGGCTGGAAGTCCCAGCGGACCCCGTCGAAGGCGACGTAGAGGATGCGCAGCAGGGCCCCGAACGCCGCGACCTTGGTGCAGGCCGCCATCAGCGCCGTGATCGGGGTGGGTGCGCCCTGGTACACGTCGGGCGTCCACACGTGGAACGGCGCCGCCGCGCTCTTGAAGAGCAGGCCGATGGCCACCAGGGCGAGGCCGCCGAAGAGCAGCACCTCGTTGCGGACCGGGTCGGCGACCGCCGCGTGGATCGACGCCAGGTCGACCGCGCCGGCGAAGCCGTAGATCAGGGCCACGCCGAACAGGAAGAACGCCGACGCGTACGAGCCGAGCAGGAAGTACTTCAGGGCCGCTTCCTGGCTGAGCAGGCGGCGACGCCGGGCCAGCGCGCACAGCAGGTAGAGCGGCAGGGACAGGACCTCGAGCGCGACGAACATCGTCAGCAGGTCGTTCGCCGCCACGAACAGCAGCATGCCGCCGAGCGAGAAGATCGTCAGCGGGTAGACCTCGGTGTTGCCGGGGTCGCTGCCCGCCTGCCGCAGGTCCTTCTCGGAACCGACGGTGAGCGCCGCCTGGGACACGAACGCGCCGCCGTTCTCGACCGCGCGCTCACCGATCAGCAGCATCGACACGATGCCGAGCAGCAGGATGCTGCCCTGCAGGAACAGGGTCGGGCCGTCGATCGCCACCGCGCCGCCGATGGTGACGGTGCGGGTGTTCCGGCCGAGGATCACCGCGACGAGCGCGGCGACCAGCGACACCAGGGCGAGGGTCAGCTGGACCCCGTTGCGCCGGCCGCGCGGCAGCACCGCTTCGAGCAGGATGCCGAGGCAGGCCGCTCCGAAGAGGATCAGCATCGGCGCCAGGGCGCCGTAGTTGATCGCGGGTAGTTGGAGGTCGTCCATGGCTACGGCGCCACCTTTCCGTTTGCGACCGCCGTCGGCGCCGGGTCGGTCGTGCCCACGTCCTGCATGGTGGCCTCGACCGCCGGGTTGATCACGTCGGTGACCGGCTTCGGGTAGAAGCCGAGAACCAGCAGCAGCAGGATCAGCGGCGCGACCACGATCTTCTCGCGCAGGCTGATGTCCTTGTGCATCGCCGGGACCTCGGTCAGCGCCGGGTTGAGCGTGCCCTGCGTGGTGCGCTGCACCATCCACAGCACGTACGCGGCGGCGAGGATGATGCCGAAGGTGGCGATCACCGCGTACACCTTGTGCACCGTGAACGTGCCGATCAGCACCAGGAACTCGCTGACGAACGGCGCCGTGCCGGGCAGGGCCAGCGACGCCAGACCGGCGAAGAACAGGACACCGGCCAGCACCGGAACGAGCTTGCCGGCCCCGCCGAAGTCGCTGACCAGGGCCGAGCCGCGGCGGGCCACGAACATGCCGACCACCAGGAACAGCAGGCCGGTGGCCAGACCGTGGTTGACCATGTACAGCACCGAGCCGGTGCCGGCCTGGGTGGTGAAGGCGAAGATGCCGATGCCGATGAAGCCGAAGTGGGCGATCGACGTGTACGACACCAGCCGCTTCAGATCATGCTGGCCGACCGCGAGCAGGGCGGCGTAGATGATCCCGATGACGCCGAGGATCAGCGCCGCCGGGGCGAACCAGCGCGACGCCTCCGGGAACAGCGAGAGGCAGTAGCGCAGGATGCCGAACGTGCCGACCTTGTCCATGACACCGACCAGCAGCGCGGCGGCGGGCGCCGGAGCGGCGACACCGGCGTCGGGCAGCCAGGTGTGGAACGGGAAGAACGGCGCCTTGACCGCGAACGCGATGAAGAAGCCCAGGAACAGCCAGCGGGCGGTGTTGGTGTCGAACGCCGCCGAGACGTCGCTCAGCTTCTGCCAGTCGAACGTGTGCCCGCCGACGACCCAGAGGCCGATCACGGCGGCCAGCATGAACAGACCGCCGACCAGCGAGTACAGGAAGAACTTGACCGCCGCGTACTGCCGCCGGGCGCCGCCGAACGAACCGATGATGAAGTACATCGGCACGAGCATGACCTCGAAGAACACGTAGAACAGGAACACGTCGGCGGCCGCGAAGACGCCGATCATCGTGCACTCGAGGGCCAGCAGCAGCGCGAAGTAGACCGGCACGGACCGCTGGGTCTCGTCGATGTCGTTCCAGGAGGCCAGGATGATCACCGGCACCAGGATCGCGATCAGCATCAGCATCACCAGCGCGATGCCGTCGGCCGCGAACGTGAAGCGCGCGTCCCAGGTGGGGATCCACTGGTAGGACTCGCGGAACTGGAAGCGGTCGCCGCCCGCCTCGAACACGATCCACATGACGATGCTCAGCGCGAGCACCGCCAGCGACCAGCCCAGGGCGATCGTCTTGGCCAGTTGGCCCCTGGTCTTCGGGATGAAGGCCACCACCGCCGCCCCCACCAGGGGGAAGAGCGTCAGGATGGACAGGAACGGAAAGTCGGTCACGCCAACCATCCCAACTGGATTGCGAGGAAGGCACCGACGACCAGGACTACGCCGGTGAGCATGGACAACGCGTACGAGCGGACGAAACCGGTCTGCAGCCGGCGCAGGCGACCCGAGCTGCCGCCGACAGCGGCCGCGAGGCCGTTGACCGCGCCGTCGATGCCCTTGTTGTCGAGGAAGACCAACGCGCGGGTGAGGTAGATGCCGGGCCGCTCGAAGACCGCCTCGTTGAAGGCGTCGGTGTAGAGGTTGCGGCGGGCCGCGGTGACGAGCACACCGGCCGGCTGCTCCTCCTTGGCCGTGCCGTTGCGGAACAGCGCCCAGGCCAGACCCGCGCCCAGCACCGTGACGACCAGCGACAGCACCGTGATCAGCGCGTGCGGGATGACCGCCTCGTGCTCCACGGCCTCGGCGCCGAAGGTCGGCTCCAGCCAGTCCGGCACGCTGCTGGCCATCAGGAAGCCGGCCGCGATCGAGCCCAGGGCCAGCAGCATCAGCGGCACGGTCATGATGTACGGCGACTCGTGCGGGTGCTTGTTGTCCTCGGTGTAGCGCTCCGGGCCGTGGAAGGTCAGCACGAACAGGCGCGTCATGTAGAACGCGGTCAGGCCCGCGCCGATCAGGGCGGCCATGCCGTACAGCCAGGAGGTCCAGTCGCCGCGCTCGAAGGCCGCCGCGATGATCGGCTCCTTGGAGAAGTAGCCGGACAGCGGCGGGATGCCGATGATGGCGAGCCAGCCCATCATGAAGGTCAGCCAGGTCCACTTCATGTACTTGTGCAGGCCACCGAAGCGCCGGATGTCGACCTGGTCGTGCATACCGTGCATGACCGAGCCGGCGCCGAGGAACATGTTGGCCTTGAAGAAGCCGTGCGCGAGCAGGTGGATGATCGCCAGGGCGTACGCCCCGCCGCCCAGCCCGACGCCGAGGAACATGTAGCCGATCTGGCTCACCGTGGACCAGGCCAGGACCCGCTTGATGTCGTCCTTGGCCGCGCCGATGATGCAGCCCATCAGCAGGGTGAGCGCGCCGACGCTGACCACGATCGTCTGCAGCGTGGTGTTCGCCGAGAAGATCGGGTTGGACCGGGCGATCAGGTAGACACCGGCGGTGACCATCGTCGCCGCGTGGATCAGGGCCGAGACCGGGGTCGGGCCCTCCATCGCGTCGGGGAGCCAGGCCTGCAGCGGGAACTGGCCGGACTTACCGGCCGCGCCGAGCAGCAGCAGGATGCCCAGCACCAGGATGGTCGCGCCGGAGAGCGCGCCGACGCCGTTGAAGACCTCGTCGTACTGGGTGGTGCCCAGCGTGGCGAACATCAGGAAGATGCCGATGGCCAGGCCGGCGTCGCCGACCCGGTTCATCAGGAAGGCCTTCTTGCCGGCGGTGGCCGCCGACGGCCGGGTGTACCAGAACGAGATCAGCAGGTACGACGCCAGACCGACGCCCTCCCAGCCGAAGTAGAGCATCACGTAGTTGTTGCCCAGGACCAGCAGCAGCATCGCGGCGACGAAGAGGTTGAAGTAGGCGAAGAACTTCCGCCGCCCCTCGTCGTGCTCCATGTAGCCCACCGCGTACAGGTGGATCAATGAGCCGACCCCGGTGATCAGCAGGACGAACACGCCGGACAGCGGGTCGAAGAGCAACCCGAAGTCCACGTGCAGTCCGCCGACCACGATGAAGTCCCACAGGCTCTGTTCCGCCGAGCGGGCCTCGGCGTCCAGCCCGGCCAGGCTGAAGAACATCGACAAGCCCAGGACGAACGTCGCGGCGACCGCCGCGACGCCGAGCCAGTGACCCCACTTGTCGGCCTTCCTGCCCAGCAGGAGCAGGACCGTGGCGCTGGCGAGCGGAATGGCCACCAGCAGCCAGATTCCGCTCAGCAGCCCCGTCGCGTGGGCATACTCCACTGTCTGTTCCACGTGAAGGCCCCTTTAGTACTTGAGGAGGTTGGCGTCGTCGACGCTGGCCGAGCGCCGCGTCCGGAAGATCGACATGATGATGGCCAGCCCGATGACGACCTCGGCCGCCGCGACCACCATCACGAAGAACGAGATGATCTGGCCGTCGAGCGTGCCGTTGATCCGGCTGAAGGTCACCAGCGCGAGGTTCGCGGCGTTCAGCATCAGCTCGATGCACATGAACAGCACGATCGCGTTGCGGCGGACCAGCACACCGGCGGCACCGATGGTGAAGAGGATCGCCGCCAGTACGAGGTAGTAGTCGGGAGTCACTTCTCAGTCCCCTTCGGTGCGATCTCCTGAGCAGTCAGCTCGCGCACAGGAAGGATCGCCGAGATGCTGCGCTCGGAGCCGTTGCCGTCCGGCAGCCGGGCCGGCGCCGCGACCGACATGGTGTTCGCGTAGACGCCCGGGCCCGCCTTGGCTCCCGGGTACGAGCCCGGCCGGAAGCGCGCCTTCATGCGCGTGACCTGGTCGGCGATGTCGCCCTTGGCCCGCTCGACGTGGGCGAGCACCATGGCACCGACCGCCGCGGTGATCAGCAGCGCGGAGGTGACCTCGAAGGCGAAGACGTACTTGGTGAACAGCAGGCGCGCGATGCCCTGCACGTTGCCGCCGGAGGCGCTGTTCGCCTCGGCCAGGCCGACGACCTCGGTGCCGGCCAGCGAACGGGCCAGGCCGGTCGCGACGAGCACCCCGAAGGCGACGCCGAGCAGGATGGCCGCGATGCGCTGCCCCCGCAGGGTCTCGATCAGGGAGTCGGAGGCGTCCCGGCCGACCAGCATCAGCACGAACAGGAACAGCATCATGATCGCGCCGGTGTAGACGATGATCTGCACCGCGCCCAGGAACGGCGCCTGGTTGATCACGTAGATGAAGCCCAGGCAGAGCATCGTGACGACCAGCCAGAGGGCCGAGTGCACCGCGTTGCGCGCGATGACCATGCCCAGGCCGCCGATGACGGCGAGCGAGCCCAGGATCCAGAAGCCCCAGGCCTCACCGGTGGAGACCTGGCCGGCGGCTGCCGCGGCGTAAGCCAACATCAGGAGGCCTCCCGTCGTACCGTGCCCGCGGTCTCCGGCCGGGCGGCCGGGTCGACGGCGGTCGCCGCGTCGTCGGTGCCCGCGTCGGACCACGGCGCCCGCTCGGCACCGGCCGACGTGCCCGGGTTGGTCAGCGCACCGAGGTAGTAGTCCTTGTCCGTGTCGCCGAGCCGCATCGGGTGCGGCGGCTGCTCCATGCCGGGCAGCAGTGGCATCAGGAGGTCTTCCTTGGTGAAGATCAGATCCTGGCGGCTGTCGCGGGCCAGCTCGTACTCGTTGCTCATGGTCAGCGAACGGGTCGGGCAGGCCTCGATGCACAGTCCGCAGAAGATGCAGCGGGCGTAGTTGATCTGGTAGATGCTGGCGTACCGCTCACCGGGCGAGAAGCGCTGCTCGTCGGTGTTGTCGCCACCCTCGACGTAGATCGCATCCGCCGGGCAGGCCCAGGCGCACAGCTCGCAGCCGATGCACTTCTCCAGGCCGTCCGGGTGCCGGTTGAGGATGTGCCGCCCGTGGTAGCGCGGCGCCGGCGTCGGCGGGGTGAACGGGTAGTCGGTGGTGATGACCTTGCGGAACATGTGCGCGAAGGTCACCCCGAAGCCCTTGAACGAGCCGGTGAACGTTCCCACGTCACACCTCCTTGTCTGACGTGTCGTCCGGCGTGGGCGTGGTGCCGCCGACCGTGGCCGGCTGCCGTTCGGCGACCGCCCGGCGGGCCCGTGGACTGGGTGGCACCTGGAGGTCCATCGGCGGGACCGGGAAGCTGCCCGGGGGCCGGGCGGCCAGCTGTTCCTCGATGGAGAACTCGCGGGGCTTCTTGCTGGCCGGCCAGAGCAGCGCGATGCCGAGCACCACCACCGCCGCGGCCAGGTAGACGAGCCAGCGGGCGCCGCCGTCGATCCGGTCGTTGGTGACCCGGACGCCGGCCAGGAACAGGATCCAGACCAGGTTGACCGGGATCAGGACCTTCCAGCCGAAGCGCATGAACTGGTCGTAGCGCATCCGGGGCAGGGTGGCCCGCAGCCAGATGAAGCCGAAGAGCAGCAGCAGCACCTTGCCGAGCCACCAGATCAGCGGGAACCAGCCGGAGTTGGCGCCCTCCCACCAGCTGATCGGCCACGGGGCGCGCCAGCCGCCGAGGAACAGCGTGGTGGCGAACGCCGAGACGGTGATCATGTTGATGTACTCGGCCAGGAAGAACAGCGCGAACTTGAACGACGAGTACTCGGTGTGGAAGCCGCCGACCAGCTCGGACTCCGCCTCGGGCAGGTCGAACGGGGCCCGGTTGGTCTCGCCGACCGCCGCGATGCAGTAGATGACGAAGCTGGGCAGCAGCAGGACCGCGTACCAGCTCGGCGCGGTCGGGTTCCAGCCGAAGATGTCGAACGCCGTGGTGGGGTTGTTACCCGCCTGGGCGGCGACGATCTGCGAGGTGCTCATGGTGCCCGCGGTCATGAAGACCGCCACGATGCTCAGACCCATCGCGACCTCGTACGAGATCATCTGGGCCGCCGAACGCAGGCCGCCGAGCAGCGGATACGTCGAACCCGACGCCCAGCCGGCCAGCACCACGCCGTAGACGGCCATCGACGAGCAGGCCAGCAGCACCAGCACCGAGATCGGTACGTCGGTCAGCTGCAGCGCCGTCTTGTGGCCGAACATCGAGACGACCGGCCCGAAGGGGATCACCGAGAACGCGGTGAACGCCACCGTCGCCGAGATCACCGGGGCGATGAAGTACACCACCTTGTCGGCGGTCTTCGGGATGATCTCCTCCTTGAACGGCAGCTTGACGCCGTCCGTGAGGCTCTGCAGCCAGCCCTTGGGCCCGACCTGGTTGGGGCCGGGCCGGACCGCCATCCGGGCCACGACCTTGCGCTCGTAGTTGATCGTGAACAGCGTCAGCAGCAGCAGGATGACGAAGACACCCAGCAGCTTGATCAGGACGATCCACCAGACGTCGTTCTCGAACGTCGCCAGGGTGGGGTCCTGAGCCTTCGCAACAATCAGCGAATTCATGCGGTAGCTCCCTGAGCCAGGATCGGGCCAGGCCGGCCGGCGCTCAGCCGGACCACCGCACCCGAGGTGACGCCGAGGCTGCGACGCAGCGTCGAGCCCGGCGAGTTCGTGGGCAGCCACACCACCTGCGCGGGCAGGTCGGTGATCGCCGCCGGCAGAGTGATCGCGCCGCGGTCCGTGCCGACCGTGACGGCGTCGCCGTCGGCCACCCCGAGCGCCTCGGCCAGGCCCTTGCCCAGCCGGACCACCGGGGTACGGGCCGTGCCGGCCAGCACCTCGTCGCCGTCGAGCATCGAGCCGAGGTCGATCAGGTGGTGCCAGGACGCCAGCACCGCCTCCTGGTCCCCGACC
>NZ_JBEZGQ010000277.1:0-9041 GCF_040650095.1 Actinoplanes sp. NPDC048791
GACCGGCTGATCCGGGCGGTCGGCGAGCTGCCCGGGGTCACCCTGCTGCTGGTCGGCGACGGCCCGGCCCGGGTCGCGTTGCAGCGGCTCGCCGTCATCGAGGGCCTGGCCGACCGGGTCCGGTTCGCCGGCACCGTGGGCCACGCCCGGGAGATGCTCTGCGCGATGGACGTCTTCGCGTCACCGCCCGGCCCGGACACCGCCGGGCTGGTGGTGCTCGAGGCCCTCGCCGCCGGCCTGCCCGCCCTGTACGCGACCTGCCCGCCACTGGACGAGCTCGCCGCGGCCCGGACCGTCCTCGACGGCGCCCACCGGCTCTCCCCGCGCGATCCCGAATCGCTGGTCCGGGCGCTGCGCACCGAAGTCCTCTGTCACCGGGAACGCCACGGCGCCCGGCTGCCCGCCCGCTCGGCCGGTGACCGCTACAGCGCCACCGCCGTGGCCGCCTCGGTCTCCCGGCTCTACGACCGGGTCGCGGGGCGGTGAACCGGCGGCGCCGCGGGCTCGGCCCGCACCAGCGACCAGCCGCGCACCAGCTCGCGGACGCGTGCCGAGCGCATGGCCCGCCAGAAAATCAGGAAGCCGAGCCAGGCGCCCAGGGTGTTGGCGGTCAGGTCGTTCACGTCGGCCCAGCGGTTGCCGTGCCAGGCGAGGCAGATGACGGCCTGGGTGATCTCGATGGCCAGGCTGACCAGGAAACCCGTCAGCACCACCCGGCGGCGTTCGCGCAGGCCGGCCACCAGATACAGCAGGGCGGCGAGCGGCAGCGTCATCACGATGTTGAGCAGGAAGTCGTCGACCCGCATGGTGATCAGCGGGACCAGGATGATCCGGTAGAGCTCCGGCGGACCGGCGCCGGGACCCCAGGCCAGGTGCAGCGGCAGCAGGGTCGCGCCGATCACGGCCACCGCGTACCAGCCGGCGATCCAGGCCGTGGTCAGGCGGCGGGCGCCGAGCAGGCCGCGCCGGTGCAGCAACACCCAGGAGACGATCATGAGCACGCCGCCCAGCGGCAGCAGGATGGGCAGTGCCGGCACGTCGAGCTGATGAAATGGCATCCCGGTCAACGGTACGTGCCCGGCCGCCGCAGCCTCAGCGCAACCAGCCGTCCTTACGGGCGATCCGGATGGCGTCCAGGCGGTTGCGGGCGCCGGTCTTGGTGATGACGGCGGACAGGTAGTTGCGGACCGTACCGCCGGACAGGTAGAGCCGGCCGGCGATGTCGCTGACCGACTCCCCCTCGGCGGCCAGCCCGAGCACCTCGAGCTCGCGGGTGCTCAGGCCCCGGTCGGTGTTGAGCGAGGCGGCCTGCAGCAGGGGCGACACGACGCGTTCACCGGCGGCCAGGCGGCGTACGGAATCGGCCAGCACCGCCCCGGAGACGTCCTTGAGCAGGAAGTTGAGCCCGCCGGCCCAGCGCCGGGGCGGGAGCATGCCGCGCTTGGCCGGGTCGCAGAGCAGCAGCATGGCGCAGGACGGGATGGTGGCGTGCAGTTCGGCCGCCATCGGCAGCACCTGGCTGACCATGTACTCGGTGTCGATGACGATCACCGTCGGCCACAGCTCCGCCGCCCGCTGCGCGAGATCACCGGCGAACGGCAGGGTGCCGACGTAATGCAGATCAGGCTTGGATTCCAGAAGTACCCGTACCGGGACACCGAAATATCCCTCGTCCCGCACCACCGCGACCCGGATCATCGCACCACCCTTCAGCGAGGGACGACCGGCACCGGGCCGGGGTCGTCCACTTGTCGGGGCCTGCCTACTCCCACAGGTCTACTTCGGAGACGCCAGCCCGGTGGATCGCCCATCGGGATCGACAAATTCGCACGTCCGGTTGTTGAAACGACAGTTTTCGCAGCTCAACACAGATTTGTGCCAATGAATTGCGGCGCCGTCGACGGATGTCAACCTATCGCCGGGACCGGTCGCCGACACCGGGGTTAACCGATCGACCGAGGCAAGTCTGCCGGATCTTCACCGCGGGCAACCGTATTGACGCGTTCGGTGAGCTCCCCATCTGATTCGAAACCCATCCTTGTCGCATTTACTCGGGACAAGCCGGAAAGGCGGGTGTAGTTTCGCGCACGAACGCCGGCGGGTAATGCGCCGGCCATGGCAGATATCGCGGTTCAGGCCCTCAAACGGGTGTTCGCCCCCGTCGCCGTCCTCCTCGGCGTCATGATCACCCTGGGTCTGCTCATCACCAAGGTCATGATGCACATGTGGCCGTTCACGATCGAGGACTCGGTCAACCGCGAGTTCGAGCGCGACCGGACCCATGACATCAGCCTGGTCTCGCTGATCTTCAGCACCCTGGCCAGCACGCCGGCGATCATCGCGGTGACCGTGCTGGCGGCGCTCGCGCTGCGCCTGGTCCTCAAGCGCTGGCGCGAGCCGATCTTCCTCTGCGCCGCGGTCTGCGCCCAGGCCGTCGTCTTCTTCCTGACCACGCTGGTCATCGACCGGCCCCGTCCGGACGTGGAGAAGATGGACACGTCCCCGCCGACGTCGAGCTTCCCGTCCGGGCACACCTCCGCGGCGGTCGCGCTCTACCTCGGCCTGGCCGTGATCCTCTTCCGGGTGGCCAACCGCACCTGGCTCAAGCGGGCGGCCTGGCTGCTGCTGCTCGTGCCCATCGGGGTGGCGCTGACCCGGATGTACCGCGGCATGCACCACCCCAGCGACGTGGCCGCGTCGTTCCTCAACGGCGGCATCTGCGTGCTGGTCATGACCCGCGCGATTCTCGACCGCACCGGCATCCGCGGGCCCCGCCCCGGACCGGGGCGGCTCACCACGGCGAAGGCTTGACGACCGGCGACGGCTGCCACTGCACCAGGGCAGCCGTCGCGTCGTCGCGCAGCTCACCGTTCTCGTAGGACACGATCGCGTGGATCAGCTTGCGCATGGTCTCGGCCGGTGAGCCCTCGGCCATCGCCTTGACGATGAAGTCGGCCAGCCGGTCCAGCCCGAACAGTTCCCCGTCGGCCGAGCGGGCCTCGGTGATCCCGTCGGTGTACAGCATCAGGGTGTCCCCCGGCTCGAGCAGCAGCTCGGTGACGCCGGGCGGCCGCGGCAGCATGTGCCCCAGACCGAGCGGCAACGCCGTCGGGGTGGGCAGCGCGGGCAGCGCCCGGCCGCCACGGATGTGCAGCTCGGCCGGGTGCCCGGCGGCGATCCGGCGGTACCGGCCGGTGCCGGTGTCCAGCTCACCGAGCACGGCGGTGACGAACGCGCCGGGATACTGGGCGCGGATCCACTTGTCGATCGAGCGGTACGTGTCGGCCAGGTCCAGCCCGGAGCGCCGGGCATTGCGGTACGTGTTCAAAGTCAGCGTTGTCAGCGCACTTGCACTTATCCCGTGCCCGACGGTGTCGAACAGGGCGACGTGCACGATGTCGCCGTTCGCCGCGTAGTCGAAGGCGTCCCCGCCCACGTCGTAGCAGGGCTCCAGGACCGCGGTGACCAGGGCGCCGTTCGCGGCGAAGGTCAGCGGCGGCAGCTGGTTCCAGATGATCTCGGCGGCCAGCTGCATCGGCAACCGGCGCCGGGTGCGCTCGACCGCGTCGCCGTAGAAGCGCCGGCTCGCGATCAGCTCCGCGACCAGCGCGGCGATCACCCCGAAGTCACGCCGCTCCCGCTCTCCCGGCGCATCGCGCAGCCACACCTCGAGTACCCCGAGGCGTTCCGCGCCGTGCAGCAGCGGCAGCCACAGACACGTCTTCTCGTTGGTCGTCTCGGCGGTGCAGAAGGCGTGCCCGGCCAGGGTCCCGTCCACCGGCCGCGGCTCCAGACTGCCCGGCGTGCCGTGCAACGGCCACAGCGACAACTGCTCGTAGTCGACCAGCAGCACGGTGACACTGACGGCGTCCAGCAGCGGCGCGACATCGCTCAGCGCCGTCGGCAGATCCTCCGGCCGGCTGCGATAGCGCAGGTCGAGCAGTCGCCGGACCGCTTCCATCGAGTCGGACACCCGGATCACCCCCGCCATGCCCTTCCCCGAACCGGGCCCCCGCCAATCACGAAGCGCCTCGCCGGTACGCACTTCCGCCCGCCGGGTGCACCCGGCGTCAACTCGCGTGGTCCTGCAACCAGTGCATCAGCCAGGCCACATGCCGCTGCGGGTCGGCAGCGACACACGTCCCGCCCCACGCGATGATCCTCTGTCGTACCTCGGCCAGCATGCGGGCGCCGGCGCAGTCGCAGAAATCCAGCCGGGACAGATCAAGAACGACGTGGCCCGGCCGATCGCGGGCAATGACACCCATCAGCGCGGTCTGCACCGCGCGCTGGACAGCGAAGTCGAGGTCACCACGAACCGCGATGGTCGACGCCTGACCGTCGCGGGCGGAGACGAAAACATCGCACGTCGAGGAATGACCAGGGGCATCGATGTGGGGTTCCACCAATGTCATGGCGATGGATGCCGGCACGAACGGATCGTGGCCCAGACCATCTTGCCGTCCCGGGTCGACATGGCGCCCCAGGACGAGGCCAGCGTGCCCACGAGCAGCAGGCCCTGACCGCCGCCGCGCGACGACGCCGGCGTGGTGGCCGGCTGCCCGGGCAACCGCGGACTGCCGTCGCGCACCGAGAGGTGCAGCCCGCTCTGCCGGCGCCAGACGGTGACGGCCATGGGGGTGCGGGCGTGCTGGACGGCATTGGCCACCAGCTCCGAGATCACCAGCCGGCCGGGATGCCGCAGATTCGGAAAACCCCAGGCTTCGCAGGCGACATCGATCAGGTCACGGGCCACTCCGGCCGCACCCGGTCCCGGCGCCAGCCGGGTCAGCTGCAGCCGGTCGGTGAGCGGGCGACGGCTGACGACGGCCGTGCGAGCCTGCTCCAGGGTGGCGAAGATCGGGACGCTGCGGGATATCCCGATCCAGTCCAGCCGGCGGGACAGCGGTCCGGATCCGGGGACAGCGAGGGCGAGCTGCACCGGCGGTTGCAGGCCCGCGGTCGTCCGGTGCGCGGCCAGCCACATCGCGGCGCTGTCCGCGTGCCGGTCCTTCAACCCCCGCACGTCGACGATGACCGCCGCGGGATGCTCGGCGAGACATTTCTGGAGCACGGTGTACGTGTCCAGGGCCAGACGCCTGGTCCACTGTCCGGACACCACCATCTCGACCACCGCGGTGTCCACGTCGCAGGTGACGGACACGCCCGAGCCGCTGTTGTCCTCACCGTTGCCGAGCAGGTACGGAGGATCTACCCCCATAGCGGTCCTTCTCCCCAGATCGGCCGAGTCGTCGGCACGGCCTTCGGGAAGTGTCGGTGGAGTGGCGGTACCGGGTCAACGCCGGCCTGGCCGTCATCGGCAACCATCACCCGAACGGGACCATGGACAGAGCTCGATGCAGCCTGTGTGCTGCCTCAGGCGTCGTCGCCGAACGGACAGCGGGACGGGACGTCGCCGTGAGCGTGCGGCCCCAGGTCGACCAGGCGATTGATGACGGCGATGAGCTTCTCGTTGTCGCAGGGCTTGAGCAGCACCGCACAGACGGCGGCGGCCGGGGCACGGGGGTCGCCGGGCACCAGCGAACCGGTGAGGACCGCCACCGGGGTGTCCCGCAGGTCCCGGTGCTCACGGATCGCCCGGGTCAGCTGGAAGCCGTCCATGCGGGGCATGCCGAGATCGGTCACCACCAGATCGGGACGCATCTGCTCGGCCCGCTCCAGCGCGGCCACGCCGTCGGCGGCGTGCTGACCGAGGTGCCCCGCTCGTCGCACCAGCCGCATGACGATGAAGGCGATGTCCTCGTCGTCCTCGGCGATCAGCACGTTCGCCATACCGGCTCCGTTTCCTTTCTGACGGTGGTTCGTCCTCAGCGCTGCGGGAGCCGGACGACGACGGTGGTGCCGCCGGACTTCCCGGCGCTGAGCGTGACGGTTCCCCCGTGCAGCTCGACGATGGTGCGGACCAGACTCAGTCCCAGCCCCTGGCCGGCGATGCCGTGATGACGCACGTTGCTGGCCCGGTAGAAACGGTCGAACAACTGGTCGTGTTCGCCCGCGGGTACGCCCATGCCGTTGTCGGAGATCACCAGGTCGACGACGCCGTGCTCCTCGGTGAGGTGCACCTGCACGTCGCCGCCCGGGTTGTAGATGACGGCGTTGGACAGCAGGTGGTCGAAGACCTGCCGGAGTCGCCGGGCGTCACCGTGCAGGGGTAACCGTCGCGGCAACGAGGTGTGGATGCGTACGTTCCCGGCGGCCGCCTGCGGTCCGGCGGCCTCGACTGCCGCGGCGAGCAGTCCGGCGACCTCGAGCTCACCGGTGCTCAGCTGCACGTGTCCGGCGTCCAGGCCGGCGAGATCGAGCAGGGTGTCGATGATGTCGCACACCAGGTTCACGTTGCGGTCGATGGTGGCGACCATCGCCCGCTGCTCGTCGTCGAGCGCTCCCGCCTCGTCGGCGAGCACGGTGGTGTATGCCGCGATCGAGGTCAGCGGCGTGCGCATCTCGTGGCCGACCAGGGTGAGGAAGTCGTCCTTGGCCCGGGTCAGCTGACGGGCGAGTTCCTGGGCCCGGCACAGGGCGACGAACTGCCCGATCTGCGCCGCGACCCCGTCGAGCAGGACCGTGAGCAGGTCTTCGTGAGCTTCGGCGGTGTCGGCGTAGCCGACCAGCACGCCGAACATGTCGGTGCCGTCGCGCACCGGCACCGCCAGCACGGCCCGCAGACCTCGGCGGGCGCAGGCTTCGGCCCGGGCCAGCGATTCCTCGGTGGCCAGGTGCGGCGTACGGGTGATGTCGGGCACCCACAGCCGTTGCCCGGTGGCCCACACGGTGCCGGTGATCCCGGCACCTTTGACGATCGGACCGCCGACCAGGTCGTCGATGCGGTACCCCGCAGTCGTCCAGTGCCCGGCCTTGTGCAGCGTGTCGGTGACCTCGTCGATCAGCCACAACTCGGCGTGCGGCCACTCGAGGACGGTCGCGAGCGCCCGCAACACCCCCGGCGCGGCCTCGGCGGGAGAGGACGCCTCGGCCATGGCCCGCAGCACCTGGGCGTGGCAGTCGCGGAAGCGTTCGGCGCGACGCATCGCGGTGACCTCGTGCAGCGCGACGACCGCGCCCAGTCTGCGGCCGTCGCCGGTGACGATGGGCCGGGCGTTGGCGGTGAACAGGCGTTTGCGCAGCCCGGGCGCCTTGACCATGAGGTCGGCGTCGCGCACGGTGTCGCCGCGCCAGGCCTGCATCAGCGGTGTCTGCCCCCGTTTCATCGGTGTGCCGTCGCTGTGGTGCAGCATCGCGGCGCCCGCCGCTACGTGCGCGGGGCTGAGCTCCCCTGTCTCGGGCAGGCCCTCCACGCGACGCATGGCCCGGTTGATCAACCGCACCCGCCCGTCGGCGTCGCAGGCCACCACTCCGACCCCGAGGCTGTCCAGCAGGGCGGCGAGGAAACCGTGCTGACGTTGCGCGTCGTTCTCCGCGACGACCTGGGCGGACAGATCCGTGATGAACGCACAGGCCAGCGCACCGTGCGTGCCCCGCACCATGGACAACGCCACGCTCGCGGGGACCTCGTGGCCGTCGCGGTGGCGCAGGACGACCTGCCGCAACACCCGGCGCGCCCCCGGAGCGGCGAACAACCGGGCCAACGCCTCACCGACCGGCCGGCCGCCGTAGTCGGGCAGTACCGTGTCCCGCAACGGGTGGCCGCACACCTGCTCGGCGTCGAATCCCAGCAGGTCACGTGCGGCGGCATTCCACCCCACGACCGTCCCGTCGGCGTCGACCGCGACGAAGGCCTCCTGCAGGCCGTCCAGCAACCCGCCGGTATCGAGATCGGCGACCGGCCCGGGGGCGGCCGGCGCATCCACCGGGACCGGGCCGAGCAGACCTGCGATCTCGACCAGTGTCGACCGCTGGTCATCGGTCCACCGTCGCGTTCGGTCGTCCAGAACCGACAATGAGCCGACCGGCCGGCCGGCACCGTCACGCAACGGCACGCCGATGAACGCCCGTACCCCGAACTCCGACACCAGCGGATGCTCGCGGACCGGCCGATCCTGCTCGACGGTCATGTCGTCACACGACACCGGACGGTCGGCGCTGACCACGTACTTGCCCACCGAGTAGGCCATCGGCGCCGGCCGTCCCGCGGCCGGCGACCAGGGCACACCGTGCATGCCCGCCAAATGCTCCTCGTCCGCGCCGACGAACGACACCACCCCCATCGGCGCGCCCAGCAGCCGGGCCGCCGTCCGGGCGATCGCATCCAGCGGGATCGGCAGGTTCGGCGCCACCCGGCGGGCCCGTTCGACCGCGGTCAGCCGGGCCGCATCCCGCAGGAGGGCTTCGTCAACCACTGTCATGGATTTTCACCGTCTCCCCGGCGCGCACGGAGCGGCCTGATCCCGCCGCGCCATATACCCGACGAATACCTCTATAAACGGTCAAAAGTGTCAGATTTTTCCGGCGAATGGCCACCGGTTAGGCTGGCCTAAGTCGAGAGCGGGGTGGGACGTGGCGCAACCGGAGTCGCTGGCCGATCTGCTGGGTGGGCGGCGGGCCGCGCTCGACGCCACGGTGCCACCGGTCGTCTTCGTGGCCGGGTGGCTGGCCGGTGGCCGGTCGATCTGGATCGGCGCCGGCGCCGCGATCGTCGCCGCGCTGGTGGTCGCCGGATGGCGGCTGCGGCAGGGCGACAAGCCGCGGGCGGTCCTGGTCGGGCTGCTCGGCGTGTGCGTCGCCGCGCTCATCGCCCTGCGCACCGGCCGGGCCGAGGACTTCTTCCTGGTGCAGATCGTCACGAACGCGGCGAGCGCGCTGGCCTGGGCGGTCAGCATCGTCGTCCGGTGGCCGCTGCTGGGCGTCATCGTCGGTGCGGTGCTCGGCCAGCGGACCCGCTGGCGGCGTGATCCGGCGCTGCTGCGGGCGTACTCGCTGGGCAGCTGGGTGTGGGTCGCGCAGTATCTGGTCCGGCTCGCCGTCTTCGTGCCGCTCTGGGCCGCGCATGCCGTGGTGGCGCTGGGCATCGCCCGGGGCGTGCTCACCTGGCCACTGGTGGCCGCCTGCCTGGCGGTGAGCTG